>DATLVJ010000441.1:0-2321 GCA_035577585.1 Candidatus Limnocylindrales bacterium | reverse complement strand
CTTCACCTTCGCGCAGCAACCGCTCAAAAAACTCCAGCGCCTTCCGTGGCTGCCGAGCCGCCAAAAAGTCCGCCACTTCCCAAATCGTCGCGCTCTTCTCCGAAACCACCACCGCCGCCACATCCCCGCGCCCCACAATCTTCCGCTCCGCCGCAAACGTAGCCAGCTTGTCCACTTCCATCTTCAACCGCATCAGGTCGCCGCCGACAAACTCCGCCAAATCCTCCGCCGCGCCCTTCTCAAATTCGACTCCCTGCTCCTTCGCCAACGATTTCGCCAACGCCGCGGCCGCCGTCAATCGCTCGTCCAACTTCTCGCCGAGTCCCACCTCAACCACCAGCGCCTTCTCCAACAGCAACTTCGCCAACCGCATCCGTTGGTCGAGCCCCGAAGCTTCAATCACCAGCACAGTAAACGGCGCCGGATTCTCCAGGTACGCCTCCAGAGTCTTCACCGCCTCATCGCGCGCTTTCTCCCCCAATTTCTCAATCGCTTCCCCGTCCTCCAGAAAAACCACCTGCTGCGGCGAAAGCATCGGCAACGTCTGCGCCTGATCCACTGCCGCCTGCGTCTCTCCGTCATCCGCCGAAAACCGCGAAATCGCCCAAGTCCGCGCCGCCTCCGGCACATATTTCTCAATCAACTGTTTCCTGCACTCGTCGCGCAAATACGCCTCGTCGCCCAGCAGCAACACCGCCGCCACCGGCTTCCCCTTCTGCAGTTTCTCCAGAAACTCTTCCGTGCTCAGCCGCGCCATCAGAAATTCTCCATCACCGCGGCCACCAGCCGCGCCGCAAAGTCCTGCGCCATCCGGTCCAGCGCCGGATCGCCTTCCTGAAAAAAATTCCGCACGTCGGTCGACAACTGGTATTCATTGCGGAACAGAAAATTCTCGTTGTGGTAGAGCACCTTCTCCGTCGCCCGGTCCTTCAACGTCACCTCGCACGTCATCGTCACCAGCATCGCCGTAGCCTGCGCCGTGCTCGTCGTCGCCGTCGAATTAGACTGGAACAGCAGCGGCACCACTTCCATCCGCAACACTTTCCCCGTCAGCACCGCGTCCCCGCCATTCGCATCGGACACCACGTGATAATTCGTCTTCACCAGCAACTCGTGAATCGTCGCCGCCGTCAGCTTCTGCTCCACGCGGTACGTCGAAGTCTTGTTCTCCATCGCCGGCACCGCAATCACATGCACATTCTTCGGCATCGTGCTGAAATGCCCCGCCGTGTGATAACCACACCCGCCGACACTCAGAACCGCAATCGCCGCCGCCGCATTAAGAAAACGCCCGCCCCTCATCCCTCCAACCAATCCGCAAGCTTGATCCCGCTCGCCGCTGGCATCCGTAAGTTATCCGCCGCTCCCCAGAACCACCACGCTCCAGCCCGCGACAAATCCGCCCGCGGCTCGCTCATAAAAAGTTGGCTCTCGCCCGCCACGCTCACGTTGCTCGGCCCTGCCTCCCCATCCCCCGCCACCACCCAACCCGCTTCCTTGCAAGCCGCAATCAACTTCGCCGCATCCACTCCCTCGCCCAAATCCGCGCAAGCGCTGAACGTCATCCCATAAAACACCGGCACATGCACCAGATTCAGCGAAATCTTCGCATCCTCGCTTACATCGCCAACAGCCGCCGCAACCTCGGCTCGCATCTCCAGCTCTTCGCGCAACAAATTTTCTTTGCTCTCCGCCCCAAACCGCGGCAACAAATTAAACGCTGTCTGCGTTCCAAACACCGCGCTCCCGATACTCTGGAACGACAACAGCTGCGAAGTCTGCGTCTCCAACTCTTCAATTCCGTTCCTGCCCGTCTCCGACACCGGCCGGAACAATACGCCAACCATTCTCTGCATCCCAAACTTCTGCAACGCCAGCGCCAGGCTAGCCGCCGCCGTCCCGCCCGCCGTAAACACGCTGAACGTCTTCGCATTCCTCGCAACACTTTTTCCCGTCAGCCCCTCGATCTTCGGAAACCACGGCGTAGCATCCGGATCCGAAAGCGTCGCATGGGTAAAATCAATAATCGTAGCCCCAGCCTCGCGCGCCGGCCCCAGGCAAATCTTCCCAAACCCCACCGACCCCGCCAGAAACGCGTACTTCCCCCCGCGAAACGTATCCTCTTCCACCCGCTGAATCACCGCCGCTTCCCCGCCCGCCGCCGTCAGCGTCCCTGCCACATTCTCTTCATCCACCAGCCGCAAATCCCAACCCGCAAACCGGCTCTCCTCCACAAGCGTCTTCAACTCTCCGCCCAACAGCGAAGACGCGCCCGCAATCACAATTCTCTGGGAATTTCGCTCCGCGGACATGAATCAAGT
>DATLVJ010000440.1:0-4861 GCA_035577585.1 Candidatus Limnocylindrales bacterium | reverse complement strand
GAAAAATCCGTGGAGCTGAATTCCGAAGACGAAATTACCATGGGTAATCTGGCCGACGGATACCGCATCACCGGCAACACTCCCAAGGCTCAGGCGACTTACGACAAGGCAATCGGCCTCGCCTACAAAGCGCTTCGTGTGAATCCCCGGGACGCTGACGTTGCGGGACGGCTGGCTCTCTATTATGCGAAGAAGGGAGACGACCAGCAGGCCAAGGAGTTCGTCAAGAGGGGCCGCGCTATCAACCCATCGGTCGCGAACCTGCTGTTTGATTCCGCAGTCGTGAATACGATCGGCAACCGGCCTGCGGACGCGGTTAAGGACTTGGGGCTTGCCCTGCAAAAAGGTTACGCCGCCAAGGACGCGGCCCAGGAGCCGGAATTCGCCCCGTTACGTTCTCGCCCCGATTACCAGGCTCTCGTGAAACGCTACGAAGCCAAGAAAAAGTAGTTTCTGAGCATTCCATCCTCTTTGCTAGTTTGTCCCGAACAAATTCAGGCGAGCCTTTCCGCTGCCACTCGTCCCTGCCTGACAACCCGAGTCCTTGTCGAGAGGCTCGAACCCAAGGTAGGCGATCAGCTCCAGTACAAGTCACGGGGACATCTTGCCGGCCGGTCTAGAGACGGCAGCCAAGGGGCTTGGCGGGCTTCTGGAGGAACGGACTGGCGAAGCAGAACGATTGTGAGGAATCATTCAAACTAGGCTGTAAGTCCGCAATATTGGTACTGGATGAGGACGGAAGGATTTGGCCTGATCTAAGGTCCGCAAATTAAAACGGCCTGCCTTTTGGAGGCAGGCCGTCGAAAGCTGAAGCTAAGAATGGTGCTATAGCGCGAAGCCGGAACGCTTCAAAGCCAGGAAGCCCAAGCCGGCCGCGAACACCAGCACAAGAGTTCCGGGCTCGGCCGCCGGGATGAGGGTTCCTTGGACAGTAAAGGCATGGGTTATTGCGCCCGGCAAGCCCAAGTCGATGATGAGATTAAAATCGGAGAGAGCGCCGTTGTCAGCCTGGCAGCCCTCTTCGTCATCATCTTCATCGTCGCCGTCACCGTCGCATTCGCCGAAAATCTTGTGGGCCGTCTGAATACCCAGGTGCGTCGCATCCAGCCCGAAGAAGCTGATTGTCGTGGGACCAGCAGTGGCAGTATGCGGGGAGCAACTGGTGAAATACGGGTCAATCGTATTGTCGCAGGAGTAGGTGAAGCCCGCGGGAGCCAGCAAATTCAGCTGGATGACTGTTGCTCCGGTAAAATTGATGAAGTCCAGGCTTACGCAGACATCCGTGACGTTGCAAGAGAACTCCTGGTTCGGATTCACCGAAAAGGCGAAAGTATCCGAGGTCAGGACTTCAGAGTTGCCGCCACCACCAAGCTTGAAAACAGGATCCGTGGCGTCGGCCATCGCAACAGAACAGGTGAAGCCAAGGAAAGCAACCAGGACCAAGAGTCGAAATATTTTCACAACCAGCCCCCGTTAGAATCTAGGAAACCCGCGGCAACCGGTGGCAAGGGTGCAATTTCATCGCCACTCACACTGCCGAAAAAACATCGCAACACTGTGCAATCAAAGCCGTTTACTAGTGGCCGATAAACCGTCTAAGTGCCGCCTATGCAATCTTTTTCTCAAATTACCGGATTATCTGCTGTAACTTAACAGAATCAATTTGCAGGGCCTACAAGCGCGCAGCAACTACGGGAAACAAACCGTCGGGTATTCTCCTTGATACATTAAGGAGTGTCAATCGCGAAGTGCCCCTCGATAGGAAACCGAAATTCGCCACGCAAGAATTCAAGTTCTAGGACTCTCAGAACCACCGCCACCCAATTTTCCCGCTTCCAACCTGCCCTCAACAAAATTCGGCGCCAGAAGTGTCGTCGTGATTTGGGCCGCAGGAATTAGATAAATGATCGTTACGCAGGCCCACATTAAGGCACCGGCGCATTCCTGGTCCTCCAACGCCGACATTCCGAAAGGCCGGGACGCATTAAGGTACGCCGGGTAGACTACCCGCTCACAAAACGTCAGGTAAGCGGAGAGAATGTCACAGGGCAGAGTTGCAGAAAACAGGTAGAGGAGAATCGTCCATTTTGGCCAAAGTGGAACACTGGGCCAAGGCTGAATGACCGGCCACCAGAAAAGAAAGCCTGCCACAAGAAATGAAGAATGCTCTGCGATATGCCAGCCTTCCGATTGCAAGGCCAAATTGAAAATCGCGGGCACGTGCCAGCCCACGAGTGCAGCGGCGGCGGCAAGCCAACAGACTTCGGGCCGGGTCAATACTCGGCCAATAAATTGAAGGGGAGACCACCGGAATAAGGGCCCAACTACCGATCGAACAAATGGCTGAGGCAGGCCGTGCAGCATGGGCATGACCGGCGCACCTAGCAGGATAAACGCCGGTGCAATGGTCATCAACAAAAGGTGCTGCACCATGTGCGCCGTGAGGAGTTGCTCGTCTAGAAGCGCCAGCGGAGAGCCGATGGCCAACCAAATCAGGCAGAGGCCGGCCAGAAAACTGCCTGCTCGCCAGGCTGGGAGGGCACCAATTGCGGAGGCCAGCCGAAGCCGCCGCCATCCGCGAAAATAGAAAATGGCCGGGACCAGCATCACGAACGTCAGGAGAATCGGAATTCTCCAGGAAAACAACACGGCATTGGCTGTTTCCGTCATGGGGCGCTACTGTTTTGGAGCTGCTCTCGGAGCCTGGCTCTCTTCCACAGCCGCATTGCGCGCGGGTTGTTGTCCAGGCGGATGCAATGTCGCCAGGAACGCCACGAGCGCCGTGGTTTCCGTAGGACTCAGATTCTTTCCATACGCCGGCATGTTGCCGCCACCCTGGATGACCTGGCGAATTAACTGATCGCGTGTAAGGCGCACGGCCACGCTGTCCAGCGTGGGGCCTCGCTGCCCGCCCAGTTCGCCGAGCGAATGGCAGTTGCGGCACTGCTTCACCTGAAACACGAGGGCGCCCTGGCGCTGAAGCGCCGTACTGCCCTTCAGAAAACGTTCCGGGACAGGGTCGCCGCTCCACGCGTTCATGTGGGGACTCCAGGGAGCAAATCCGGCGAGATGCGTAAAGGTTCCGAGCGTCACCGCGATCAGCAGGATGCTCATCACCGCAATCGGCCGCCGACGCCAACTTTTTTCTCCTTCGCCAAACAAAAATGGCAGTAGGATCAACGCGATAATCACGACCACCGGGCCGATTAGAAGCGCGGGCGTCTCCATGGATGGGGGGAGCAGAGAAAGCAACGCGTACAGCCACAAAAAGAAATAGTCCGGCTTCGGCGCGGTTTGAATAATGGTTGGGTCGGGTTGTCCGCTCGGCCCGAATGGCCCAAAGTAGACTGCGCAGGCCGCCACCGCCGCCAAAATAAATGCGGCAAAGACAAGATCCTTCCATATGGCGTAGGGGACAAACGGCGCGCCATCTTTTTTTACGAGTTCCTCGTATTCCTTCGTGTAGGCGGCGCGCCGCACGAGGCGCCCCGGCATTGGCCAGTCGTTGATGCCGAGTTTCAGGACCATCAGAAGATGCAGACAGACAAATCCGATGAGCAGGCCCGGAATCACGAAAACATGAAGGGCGAAGAATCGAGATAACGTCGCGCCGGCGATGATCGGACCGCCGAGCATCAACTTTACGGTCGCGGGTCCCATGATGGGCACGCGGCTTGCGATTGAGGCACCGATGCCCAGTCCCCAATAGGCATCCTGATCAAAGCGCAGGACCTGACCGCTGAAGGCCATGCCCAAAGTCATCAGAAGCAGAAAAACGCCGACGATCCAGGTGAGCTCCCGGGGAAATTTGTAAGCCCCGAAAAGAAAGACCTGCACCATGTGGATCAGAACGATTGCCACCATGAAGTTCGAGCCCCAGCCGTGGAGCGCGCGGATGAACCAGCCCATTGCAATGTCGTGATTCAGCGCCTGCAAGCTGTTCCAGGCCTCGGCGGCGGAAGGAACGTAGAAAATTGCCAGCAAAATTCCGGTGACTACCTGAAGAATGAATACCGCCAACGCCGCGCTGCCGAAAACGTAAAACCAGCTGGCGGTGTTTCGCGGGACGCGATGCTCGGCCGTCTCGCGAATGCCCGCCGCCAGTTGCAGCCGGCGTTCGAACCATTCGCCGACCTGGGAAATCACGCGCATGGAGGCCGCTCCGTATCAAGGGCCGCGTTTGGCGCGCCTGGCGTGGGCAGTTCCCCTGCCTGAATAGTGATCAGCCCGTCTTTCACTTTGTAGGGATATTCGAAAAGGCCGCGCTCCGGCGGTCCGGACGCGCGCGAACCGTCGCGGTAGTAGGCGCCACCATGGCAGGGGCACATGAAAAGACCGGATTGAGGAAACCATCGCACCGGGCAGCCGAGATGCGCGCAATTGATTGCAAAAACCTGGAATTGTTCGCCCTCGACGCGCCGCACCCAGCACGCCGTATCAACGGTTTTGCCGTCGGCGGGCATCACGTTGGGATTTCGAAACGTCGCCAGCCGCGTTTCGCCCTCAGGAAATTCGCTGACGCGGCCGAGGGTTACCCATTCGAAATAGGCATTCGCCCGCCCGCGGGTGACCGAGGAGAGAACGTAGCGCAGGATCGGCACCGCCAGGGCGGTGGCCACCAGGCCATTGAACAAAATCCCCAGCTTCATGAACAGGCCGCGGCGAGAAATCGTGTCATCATTCGGCATCATCTTGCTCCTGGCGCCGGCGCGTTCTGCACGGCGGGATAGGGTTGGCCGGGATTCGGCACACGCTTCGATGCAAGCCACGCCACAACGTCAGTAATTTCCTGCTCGGACATTGGTCTGCCTGGGGCGTTGCCGCGCCAGTCCGGGGCATTCAGTTCGGGGCGACCTGTGAT
>DATLVJ010000439.1:0-8019 GCA_035577585.1 Candidatus Limnocylindrales bacterium | reverse complement strand
CCGGACTCGTTCTATTTTCGGCCCAATCTTTGGTGTATCCTCAGTGCCAATAAGGCGCGTCGCCTGGAGGCTCCAATGACTGCCGAATTCAACGTTGGTCAAAGCGTTGGCGATTACGAGGTGCTCTCCATCCTCGGACTGGGCGGAATGGGGAAGGTCTACAAAGTCCGCAACGTCATTTCCGACCGCGTGGAGGCGATGAAGGTTCTCTTGCCGGACCTGACCTCGCACCAGAGCCTCGCTGACCGGTTCCTGCGGGAAATCCGGCTGCTGGCTTCCCTGAATCATCCGAACATCGCCGCGCTGCGAACAGCCCTCACCTACGAAAATCAACTGGTGATGATCATGGAATTCGTGGAAGGCGAGACGCTCGCGAACCGCATCGCGCGCGCGCCAATTTCCACGGCCGAGGCCGTGGACTACTCGAAACAGATTCTTGCGGCGCTGAGCTACGCGCACAAGCACAACATCATCCACCGCGACATCAAGCCGGCCAACATGATGCTCACTCCCCAGGGCGTAGTGAAGCTGATGGATTTTGGAATCGCGCGCTCCGGCACCGACGGTTCCCTCACGTCCACCGGCACGACGCTGGGTTCGCTGAACTACATGCCACCTGAGCAGGTGCGCGGCGAAGCGGCGGACGCTCGCTCTGACATTTATTCGTTCGGGATTTCGCTCTATGAACTGCTGACCGGAAAGCTGCCGTTCCAGGGCGATTCGCAGTATTCGCTGATGACCGCACAGCTGAACCAGCAGCCACCTTCGCCGATAAGCCTGCGAGCGGATGTTCCTCCGGCCTTGAACGAAATCATCCTGATGGCCATGGCCAAGGAGCCTGCGGACCGTTTTCAAAGTGCCGATGCATTTTGCAATGCCCTGAAAAGCGTGCCGGTATCGGCGCTACCCGGCCCTGGCACTACGTTCGCAACAAAACCAAGAGTACCCGTGTCGCCGGACGATACGCTCATGGGAACGCTGGCCCCCGGCGCGGGAGCGATGGGCCGGATGGTCAGCCCGCCCGCGACGACGCAAGCCGCGGTGCGTGTGCCCGCGCCGCCTCCAGGCCCGGCGCAACCTCGTTCCCCCTCGGCGATCCCGACGGTGCCGATGGCGCCGGCCCCGGCAGCGGCTGCGGGTTCGGGACTCCCACCTGCTGACTATGCTCCACCACCGGCCCGTTCCAGCCGCGGCTTGTGGCTCGCGATTGGTTCGTTGCTTGGTGCGGGCGTACTGATCGCCGCCGGCGTTTATATTCCACGCCGTATGAAGACCCACGCGGATCCAGAACAATCGAGCATCCCATCGCCGTCCACCACGGATTCCACAACCAAACCGAACACAAGTTCGGGCGCGCCTGTTTCGGTGACTACCCCGGCGGGCTCGGTGAACGTCGACGGCCAGGGAAATGTTTCGGTCCAGGCGCCCGGAGTTTCCGTCACCGCGGCACCCGATGGAAACGTGAATGTAAGTGCCCCCGGCGCTTCGGTGAAGGCTGGCGCGAACTCCAAGGCGGACGGAAACCCAAAGCCGTCGCGCGGCGGCTCGTCCGCTCAGGCGGCACCTCCGCCGGTGCCCGCGGGCCCCTCGCCGGAAGAAATTGCGAAAATGGAAGATGAAGCCGACCGCTTGAACATACGCGCCACCACGGCGTCGCATAGCGTGGACACGCTCCGGCAACAGCAGCAGGCCGCGGGCTACAACCTTCGCGGCGATATCGCGTCGGCGCAGGAACGCATGCAGATGTACATTGCAAAGGGAGACGCGGCCCTAAAAACAAAGGACCTGGCCAATGCCCAGAAGTATTACGATCTGGCCGACGCGGAAATCTCCAAAGTTGAGAAATTCCTGGGCCACTGATTTTCCATCGTAACCGGCGGCCCTTCGGATCCATCCAAGGCCTGCGGATTCCGGGCCCCCTCAGGTGCTGGGCCCGGAATGACGTGTATTCCTATTCTCCCGCCCGGAGAAATTCCAGCCTCTCGAGTGGAGGAGCGCGCATGCCGACCGCTGAAAAAATAAGCACACACCAGAAAGCACTGACCATCAATCTGAACGGTTCGATTTTCGGATCATTCGCGGAAATCGGTGCGGGACAGGAAGTGGCACGCTGGTTTCTGACCGTCGGCGGTGCTTCAGGAACAGTCGCCAAAACGATTTCCGCGTACGACAAGGAAGTAAGTGACGATTTGTACGGTCGTGGCACTCGATACGTTTCGCAGCCCCGCCTGGAAGCAATGATGGAAAGCGAATGGAAGCAGTTGCTGGCGGAATTGCAAGGGAGCCGCGGGGCCACAACGCGATTTTTTACCTTTGTGGATACGGTTTCTGCTCGCAACTTTGCGGGAACCAACGAGTGCCACGGCTGGATTGGGCTACGGTTTCAGCTGACGCCGGGCGCTCCGGCCAGCGATGTGATCCTGCACATCAATTTGCAGGATCACACCAATCTGCGACAGCAGGAAGCAGTCGGAATTCTGGGTGTAAATCTGATTTACGCATCGGCGCACCATCTGGATTCACCGGAATCCTTTCTCGCGGGACTCTTCGAGGATTTAAGCCTGGCCCGAATGGAAATCGACTTCATCGAACTGAAAGGTCCGGCCTTCGAATCCTGGGACAAGCGGCGCCTGCACACATCGCTCGTGACCAGCGGCTACGCCGAAGCGGTTGCCTTCTCCACGGATGGCCGCACGATTCCTCCGACCGAGTTGTTGTACAGGAAAGCGCTCGTTCTCGCACCCGGGCTTTTTGAAACCGCTTCCGAACTGCATGGGCAGCTGATCCGCACCACCCTGGCAAACCTTCCGGCAGCGGAACTCGAACAGAGCAAGGGCAGCCTCGGACTATTCTGCCTGCCGGGCCAGTCCAGCCTCCCGGATGGCCATCCGCCCACGGCGGAACATCTGTTGCAGCAGGTGGACGCTCTCCAAAAACTGGGCTTCGGGACTCTGGTTTTTCGCGCGAGAGAGCTTTACACCATGAGCTCCTATGTCAGCCGGTACACAAAATCAAAAATCAATTTTGCCGTCGGCCTCTCCGTGCTGATTTATGCTCTGCAGGACCGCTACGGGCATCTGGCCGGCGCCTTGTTGGAAGGGACCGCAAGACTCTTCACACAAAATGTGAGATTGAGCGTCTACCCCATGACGGAATCCACCTTCAAGGCCAGGCTACTGGAATTGGGGGCTAGCGACTGGACGTACGAACTCACGGGCGGGTTGGTGTGCGTAGACAAGCTCCAGCCGGCAGAGCCCGTCAATTTTCTCTTCCGATACCTGGTCGCTTCCGGTTTTATCGTATCCGCGAGTTCCGCGGACGCCTGATTTAGCGCCAGATTATGCGCGCGGGACCCGGGCTACCGAGAGGAAGGCACGGGCGTATGTATCGTTGGAGCCTGCCGCAAACTCGCTACCTGCAGGACTTCCTCCATGACCTTAAACAATTCCGCCGGGCGGATGGGCTTGGTCACATAGGCGTCCATTCCCGCGGAAAGGCAACGCTCCCGATCTTCTTTCAATGCATGAGCCGTGAGAGCGATGATCGGAGTTCGCCTGCCGGTAATTTTTTCGCCTTTGCGGATTTCCGCGGTTGCTTCGAAGCCGTCCATCTCCGGCATTTGAATGTCCATCAGCACCAGATCGAACTCCGCGCTCTGCATTTGGGCAACCGCCTGCATGCCATCTATCGCAATGGCGACCGTGAAACCGCACTTTTGGAGCAGGCGCTGGGCCAGGGCGCGATTGACGCTGTTATCTTCCGCCAGCAAGACGCGAAGACCGCTGCCGTTGAACGCCGCCAGACTGGCGGAAAGTGTACCTGCCGCAGGCGGGAGCGCGTCCAGCCCCTTCATCCGCTCGTTACCGGCAACCGCGGCTTCCTCGGCCAGTGCCAGGTCCAAAGTGAAGTGAAAGACGCTTCCCTTTTGTGGGGCGCTTTCCACCCAAATCCGGCCGCCCATCATCTCCACAAGACGAACGCAGATGGCCAGGCCAAGTCCCGTCCCGCCATACTTGCGTGCCATGGAGCCGTCGGCCTGTGAGAACGCCGCAAATATTTTTTCCTGTGTCTCCGGCGGTATCCCAATGCCGGTGTCTTTCACCCCGAAATGAAGCAGCACGCGTCCCTTGACTGGAAACGCGGCAGCAACCGCCACAAGAATCTGCCCTCGGTCAGTGAACTTGATGGCATTGCCAACCAGATTCAGAAGCACCTGCCGAAGGCGGCCAGGGTCTCCAACGAAGGCATCCGGCACGTCGGCAGGCGCGTTAAAGGAAAACTGTAGCCCCTTCTGTTTCGCCCGGATCGCGCAGGTTTTCAGAATCTGGTGCAGACTCTCACGAAGCTGGAAAGGAATCAGATCAAGTTCCATTTTTCCGGCTTCAATTTTCGAGAAATCCAGGATGTCATTGATGATGGCAAGCAGCGAATCAGCGGAGTAGCGGACCAGGCTGAGATTTTCGCGTTGATCGGAAGTGAGTTCGGTATCGAGAACCAGATCCGTCATGCCTAAAATGCCATTGAGGGGCGTGCGGATTTCATGGCTCATATTTGCAAGGAATGTGCTCTTCGCCGCGCTGGCGGCCTCGGCGGCGCGCTTGGCGTCCTGCAACTGCCGCTCGAACTGCTTGCGTTGAGAAACATCCTCGGCGGAGATAATTATTCCGCCGACGCCCCCCTGCGGATCACTCCAGGGATAAACGGCCGAGCTTACCCACTGCTCGGCGCCGTCTGCGCGAATCCAGATGTCCTCCCCCAAGTGCAGCTTCTCACCAGCCAGGCCGCGGCGATGCGATTCCCGCCATTTTTCGGGCAGCCCGGGGATTAGATCGTAAAGGCAGATCCCGGTGAGATCGGAATGTCCAAAACCGTAATCTGTGCTCCAGCGGCGGCTGGCTGCAAGGTAGCGCATTCCCCGGTCAAACATCGCCACGCACACCGGAGCATCCTCGATGAAAGCCCGGAGTTGCCGCTCACTGGCTCGTAATTCTTCGTCGGCATGCTTGCGTTCGGTGACATCGGCGGCTAGCCCCAGTATGTATTGCGGAATTCCGGCCGCGTCGCGCAGGAGCGAAAATTCCACGTTCGCCCAGACACCACTTCCATCACGTCGAAGGTAGCGCTTCTCAAGGTGGAGATGATCCATTTCACCCCGAGCCAGTTGTTTATAGGCTTTACGGTCCCGCTCGACATCATCCGGATGAGTCACTTCGTCGAAGATTCTGACCGAGTGCATCTCTTCTGCGGTGCAGCCAAGCATGCTCCGGTAAGCTGGATTGACGGTGATTTGACCGCTCTTGATTTCCGCGACAGCGATCCCCAGTTGGGCACCTTCAAAGACGGCGCGAAATTTCTGTTCACTTTCGCGGATGGCGCTTTCAAAAGAGCGCCTCTGAGAGATGTCAAGGAAAGTCACCACGGAACCGATGGCCTCCTCGCCCCTCAGCAGCGCATGGGACCAGTATTCAACCGGAAAACTGCCTCCGTCGCTGCGCCAGAAGACTTCATCATCGCAATGCGTGCCCTTCCTGGTACGGATAGCGCGAACAATCTGGCACTCTTGCATCGGGAAAGTCCTGCCATCCGCGTGCGAATGATGGAACAGCAGATGACAGTTCAGGCCGAGAACCTGATCGCGTGTGGTAAAACCAAGCATTCGCAAGGCCGCCTGATTTATGAACGTGCATACACCGTTTTGATCGATCCCATAAATGCCTTCAGCCGCGGATTCAAGGATCAGCCGGACTCGTTCTTCCTCATCGGCAAACCTTTGCTCTGCTTTTTTCCGTTCCCCGATGATCGCCCCAAGCAGCAACGCAGTAAGAGCCAGAATCAGCATCAGGAACTGCAGGACCGCCAGGTCTTCCATGCCCTGGTGAACGACCCGCATCATGATGGCCAGGCTGGAATCGACCAGGATCAGCGCCGCCACAACTCCTCTGACCCCGCGGCGAATGGCAATCCAGATCAGCGGCAGGAAAAACAGGTAGAAAAGGTGAGCGCTGCGGGCAAAGCTGTTCCCGAATGCCAGATAGACGAGCAATGCAATTGAAGCGAGGAACCCGGCAGATTCCAGGATTTCCGCGCTGCTCCAGGCCCAATTCTTTTCTGCTGCTGCGTACTCCTCCGCACTCGCAAATCCCAGGTACCGCCGGCACCAGGGGATCACGAATTCCAGCAGGAATGGAGTAACGCTCGATAGCGCGACCGCATCCCCGATCCACCAGTTGAACGTGGCCTGTGCATAATTTTCCGCGGAGATCTCTCCGCTCCACACAAGGATAGCTGTGCCACTCGCCGCTGCCGCCAGAGAAGCAAGCAACGAGACCCCCAACAGAGAACTGACATCGCTAGTGGAGCGGATGCGATATTTGCCGGTCAGCTTTCGGCGGAGATAAATCCCGGCCGTTGCGTATATCACCGGCAGCAGTGGATTGATCAGAAGAAAAGGAAGGCTTCGGATATCCTGATGGTAGTTTATGTATCCCGCAAGATATCCAGCCACCAGAACGACTGGGATAACCGCCGGCCCAAGCCCTACGAGCAGAGCGACCGCTAGACCCGTCGGCGGATACCACGCACTGATGCTAGGCCAGATTTGCAGGTAGACCGTTGTGCGATCCAGAATCCCGTAGAGAAGGATGAAAACAATTCCGACACCAATTCGCCGGAGGTAGTAAGAATGGACGCTGCGGGATGCGCCGGAAGGCGGGTTGGGAAAGGCGATCGTCGGAAGATGCCGAGTCACGAATGCCGTCAGCTTGCCAAGGAACGACCCAGTTGCTCCATTCTGGAACACTCCCTTCGGGTTGTGTTTCACTCCCTGGGGCGCTTCCACCCCCTCCACCCTCTCTCCACGGGAGTCCTTTTTCCGACGAGCCACGTATCCTCTGGTGATTCTTGAACTTTCGGGCGCCACCGTTGCTCGGCGCATAAGCTTGCCCAGTTGGCCGAGTTTGACCAAAGTGGATCTAAGCAGGTTGGGTACCTAACAACCGATCCTACTGGGGCCCTCAGATATTCCGGTACAATGCGAGTGGCACAGATTTCAGAAAGAGAGACGGGGACAAGCGTGATTCATCCATTTGTATTTCACAACGAAGAGCTCAAGACCGTGGATAAAGTTCGTTGGTCTCCCGGCCAAGCGGGATTGATCTGCGGCTGGGGGCTTTTCACGACGGTCCGCATCGTCCGCGGCGAAGCATTCGCTTACGAGCGCCACTGGCGGCGCCTCGAGAAGGATGCCGCGCTCATCCGTTTACCACTCAACTATTCCAGCGCGAAAGTCCGGGTGCAACTCCAGGATGTGATCCGCGCAAACAAAGTCGACGATGGATGCGCGCGAATCTATCTGGTGTGGAACGCCGTGGGTTTCTGGAAGAGCGACGAGCAGATGCCGGAAATAGATCTGGTAATCACCAGCGCGGGTGTGCCGAAGTATCCGGACACTTTGCGCGTCGCGGTCCGCGAACACGGGCGTCATGCAGCCTCACCCCTGGCGGGAGTGAAAACCACATCTTGGCTGAATAGCGTCTGGGCCGTGGCCGAGGCTCAACGCGAAGGCTTCGATGAAGTAGTTCTGCTGAACGAACGCGGCGAGGTCAGCGAATGCACGGCCGCAAATATCTTCGCCGTAAAGGGCGATAAAGTTTTCACGCCGCCTCTGAATTCGGGATGCCTGGAGGGCGTGACGCGGGGAGTGTTAATCGAAGTGGCGCCGGAGGCAGGTACGTCGGTGGTGGAGCAGACCCTGCGTCTCGAGGACTTGTATGCGGCGGACGAGGTGTTCATCACCTCCACCAACCGCAATGTGATCGGCATTCGCGAGATCGCGGGTCGCCAGATAGGGGACGGAACCACGGGAGAAGTTACCAGGCGGCTCGACATCGCTTTCGATGCTTTCGTGAAGGATTACGTGGAACGCCGGATGGCCGCGAATCGCTGAGTCTTTCTCCGGGTTGCAGTGGTATGGTGGATGGGTCCGGGTGCGCGCGCAAGATGCAAGGCGAAGCGCGCAAA
>DATLVJ010000438.1:0-8802 GCA_035577585.1 Candidatus Limnocylindrales bacterium | reverse complement strand
CCTGTGCTACCTGTTAAGTTCGGTGAAACGCACGACGCGATTGGCAGCGTCTAAACGATAGGTCTCACCTGCGCGAAAGCGGAGTGTGTCTGGGCCGGCTCGCGCTCCCGCCCCTGAGAGGGAACCCGAGGAGAGTTGAATGCAAAAGCTGGAATTCATATCGCGTGGTGTTTTCGCACGGCGGATAGCGCGCGCGATAGCGAGTGTTTGCCTGGGGCTGATTGCGGCGGCCAGCACGATGGCCCAAACTCCGGCGCCCGCCGGCGCGCCGGCAAAAACGCCGCCAATTTTGGGCACGATCAAAGCGATTGCGGGCGAATCGTTGACCCTGACCACGGATGCCGGAGCTGAGTCGAAGGTGAACGTGACTCCGGCCACGAAACTTTTGCGTGTGCCGCCGGGATCGAAGGATTTGTCCCAAGCGGTGGCCATTCCATTTTCTGAATTTCAGCCGGGTGATCGTGTACTGGTGCGACTGAAGTGTGCGGGCGATCCGCCGGTTTGTGAAGCCGGAAGCGTGATTGCCATGAAAAAGAGCGACCTCGCGGAAAAGCGCGCACATGAAAGGGAAGAATGGCAGAAGCACGGCTTGGGCGGGCTGGTGAAGAGTGTGGATGCAACCCGTGGAGCGATCACCATTGGCACGATGACCGCAGAGGGCAAGAAGGATGTGGCGATTGAGATCGGCCAAAGCGCGATTGTCCGGCGGTACGCGCCCGGTTCGGTGAAATTTGACGATGCGAAAGTGAGCAGCCTCTCGGAAGTGAGTCCCGGCGACCAATTGCGCGCGCGGGGAGTGCGCAGTGCCGATGGTGCCAGCTTCACCGCCGATGAAATCGTGACAGGAGCGTTCCGGAACATTGCGGGAACTATTTCCGCGGTGGACACCGGCGCGGGAACCTTGACGGTCTCTGATCTTGCGACGAAGAAGTCCGAGGTCGTGAAGGTAAGTCCGGATTCGCAATTGCGAAAGTTGTCGCCGCAAATGGCGCAGGGGATTGCGGCGCGATTGAAAGGCGCGGCCGCGGGCGCGCCCCCAGCCGCCAACTCGTCCGCACCCGCCACAGGTCCAGGCGGCGGGCCCGGCGGACAGGGACGCAGCGGCGGCGACTTGCAGCAACTCCTGGGCAGACTCCTGGCAACTCCGCTGTCGGAATTTCAAAAAGGGGACGTGGTGATGATCGTCGCGACCGGTGGAACTACGGATGCGCAAGTTACGGCTATCACTGTATTGGGCGGCGTGGAGCCTTTACTGCAAGCGACGACTCAGGAGCAGGCATCGAGCATTTTGACTCCGTGGACCTTGAGCAACAACGGCGCAGACGCGGCGGCGCAATAATGACCGGACGAACCCTGAAATTTGCAGACGGGCGGAACTTTCGTTTGTTACGCGCGAAAGTAGCGCGAATAGCCGGGATATGCGGCATTCTGTTCTCCTTTTTGATCTTCCTGATGGCATGGCCGTGCTCAGCGCAAACCCAAACCGCGGTGATCCGCGGCCAGGTGACGGATCCGTCCGGAGCGGCGCTGGTGAGCGCGACCGTGTTGCTCACAACGCCATCCGGGGCTTCGACGGACACAGCCACGAATAAGGAAGGCGTGTACGAATTCAAGAATCTGGCGGCGGGAACGTACGAAATCAAGGCCGTGGCCGCGGGCTTCGCCATGTTCGACAAAAAGGGCATTGTGCTCGCTGCGGACCAAGCTCTGCAATTGGATGTTCCACTGACGCTGGAAATCGAAAAAGAAAAAGTTGAGGTAAACGAGAGCGCCACGCAGGTGGACGTCAGCCCGCAAAACAACGCCAACAGCATCGTTCTGCAGGGGAAGGACCTGGAGGCGCTCTCGGACGATCCGGACGAGTTGTCTTCGGAATTGCAGGCTCTGGCCGGACCGTCGGCAGGCCCCAACGGTGGGCAAATCTATATTGACGGCTTCACCGCGGGACAATTACCCCCGAAAGCTTCCATCCGTGAGATTCGCATCAACCAGAACCCGTTTTCGTCGGAGTACGACAAGCTGGGTTACGGCCGCGTCGAGATTTTCACCAAGCCTGGAACGGACAAGCTGCACGGACAACTGCAAGTGCAGGGCAACACATCGTCTTTTAACTCGAGGAACCCGTTCGAAACTGCGCAGGATGGCGTGTCCCCGCCCGGTTACGATTCCGAGCAATACAGCGGCAACGTCGGCGGGCCTATCAACAAGAAGGCATCGTTTTTCTTTAACATCGAGCGGCGCAACATCGGCGCGCTGAACGTCGTTAGCGCCCAGGTGCTGGATCCGGCCAACAATTTCGCGATTGTTCCCGAAAGCCTCGCGGTGGCGAATCCGCAGACTCGAACGAACCTCAGCCCCCGGATTGACTACCAGCTCACGCCCAACAATACGCTGACCGTGCGCTACCAGTATTTTCGCGACGTTGTGGCAAACGCCGGCGTTGGGCAGTTTAATCTGCCCGAGACGGGGTCCGACACGCTCGGAGTGGAACACACGTTCCAGGCGACCGACACGCAGATCATCGGCGCGCACGCGATTAACGAGTCCCGATTTCAGTTCGTTCACACCGACAACGAGAACACGCCGCTGCAAACCGGTACGACGCTTGATGTTGGCGGCGCGTTCAGGGGGAACGGCAGCGGCGGCTTCGGCTCTTCGGACATCCAAAAACGCTACGAATACCAGAACACCACGTTTCTGAACTACGGCAAGCACGCCTGGAAATTCGGCGGCAGGATTCGCGCCACGAACGACCGCAACCAGATCAGTAGCAATTTCAACGGCACGTTCTCGTTCGGCTCGCGCGCGAATCCAGATCCGACCTGCATTCCTGCCCCCGCAAACAATGATTGCATTATCACGCCGATCGTGGCGTACCAGATCACCGAGCAGGGGATTGCCGCGGGGCTTCCTTTCGCCACAATTCAGGCGATGGGCGGCGGCGCAAGCTACTTCACGCAGACCTTTCAGACGGCGGGCGGCGCACAGATTATTCCCTCGACAGTGACGTGGGTGGACGCCGGGCTATTTATTCAGGATGATTGGAAGGTTCGACCGAACATAACCTTGAGTTACGGCTTGCGCTTCGAAACGCAGAACAATTTTAGCGACAAATCCGATTTTGCGCCGCGTCTCGGACTGGCCTGGGGTATTGGTGGAAACGCGAAGAACCCGCCGAAGACAGTGTTGCGCGCGGGATTTGGGATGTTCTACGACAGGTTTAGCTATGACCTGATCGAAACGCAGCAGCGATTCAACCTGCTAAATCCGCTGCAGCAGCAACTGCAGATACAGAATCCCGCATTCTTCCTTCCGGTGCCGAGTCCCGTACCGGCGGGGACTTTGGTTTCCACTCTGTATCAAGCCAACAACAATTTGCGCGCGCCCTACACGATTCAGACCGGTGTCACACTGGAAAGGCAACTTACGAAGTCTGCGAATGCCGCCGTGACATATCTGAACTCGCGCGGCGTCCACCAGTTCTACACGAACAATCTGAATCCGTTCCTTCCGGCAACCGACGGTTCGAGTGGCGGGCGTCCTTTCCCGGCACAGGGCAATGTTTTCCAATATCAGTCGGAAGGAACGTTCAAGCAGAATCAGTTGATCGTAAACGGTAGTGTGCGGATCGGAGCGAAACTTTCTCTCTTCGGCTACTACACTTACAATCACGCGGATAGCGACACTTCGGGGGCGAGCAGTTTTCCGTCGAATCCGCTGAATCTGCAGGAGGATTATGGCCGAGCGAGTTTCGACATCCGCCACCGGCTGTTCCTGGGCGGAACGATCGGGCTGCCACGCGGTTTTCGCTTGAGCCCCTTTGTGATGGCCAGCTCCGGAATTCCCTTCAACATCACGACGGGCACGGATCCGTTCCAGGACAATCTTTACAACGTGCGGCCCGCATTTGCGGCTTGCACTGCGGCAAACCAAACGCAATTTGGTTGCTTTGACGCAAATCCCACCCCTAATGCTGCGCCGATTCCTGTTTATTACGGTGAAGGGCCGGGCCGCTTTTCCATGAACCTGCGCGTCAGCAAGACCTTTGGATTTGGTCCGGCAATCGAAGGCGCTTCTGGTGGAGGAGGAGGTGGCGGCATGAGCGGGGGAACTTTTGGGCGCGGGCCGGGCGGGGGGCCGCGAGGTGGAGGCGGCGGCCGCGGCGGGGACGCGGGCTCAACAAACCGACGTTATTCACTGACGGTTAGCGTAATTGGCCGGAATATCTTCAACAACGTAAATCTCGCCACTCCGATCGGCAATCTTGGCTCACCGCTGTTTGGCGAATCGAACGGCCTCGCGGGGCGGCCTTACAGCGATTCCACGTCGAATCGGCGGCTCGATCTGCAACTCACCTTCACGTTTTGACACACAATTTCGCCGGTGAAGCATGGTCTACGCCGCCTTCGGCAAACAGAGTCCTACACGAAAAAGACAGAAAGGCGCCCGCCGCAGACGGCGGCCGCTACTACCCCCGCTTAGTCGCAACGCTTATGGGCATTATTTTCGGGCCTTCGAGATATAAGCTATCCTCTTAGTCGTTGACACGAATCTACGGCGCCTTGAATTGTGGCCGCAACCTCCATTTGGAGATCTTCGTGAGTCCATTGAAAAAAGATCGAGAGCTGGGAATGCATCGCGGGATTGCGCGGCGAGATTTCTTGAATGGAGTCGGTGTCGCCGTCGGTGCGTCGGTCGTTGCACCGAGCTCGATTCTTGGCGAAATGCTCCGTGTGGCCGAGGCGGACTCTTCGCCGGAAAAACAAGCCGGCTATTATCCGCCGGCAAAGACCGGAATGCGCGGCAGCCACGACGGCTCATGGGAAACGGGCCACGCGCTTAGGGACGGGAAAAAATGGGACCACGCCACAAAAGATAAAGAAACGTATGACCTGATTATCGTCGGCGGTGGGATCAGCGGCCTCGCCGCGGCCTATTTTTATAGCCAGCAAGCGGGAGACAGGGCACGCATTCTGATTCTTGATAATCACGATGACTTCGGCGGCCACGCGAAGCGTAACGAATTTACAAGCGGCGGGAAAACCCTCATCGGCTACGGTGGAACGCAGGCGATTGCGGGCCCCAATTTGTACAGCGCGCAGGGTAAACAGTTATTCCAGGAGTTGGGCATCGAAGTAAAGCGCTTCGAGACCTATAACGACCGAAAGTTTTATTCAAAGCGTGGGATGGGCCAGGCTGTCTTCTTCGACCGGGAGACGTTTGGAACGGATCGCCTTGTTCGCGGCTTCAACGGCCACCTGCAGACGCCAACCGCGGATTTTCTAGCCAGCGCGCCGCTTTCTGAAGCCGCGAAGAAAGACCTGATCCGCCTGACCACGGAAAAAGTGGACTATCTCGCCGGCATAGACGCAGCCCCGAAGAAAGCCTATCTCGCAAAAACCAGTTATCAAGACTACCTGCTCAAGAACGTCAAGGTATCGCCGGACCTGATTCCGTATTTCAAGCCATCCATGCACGGCCTGTATGGCGTTGGAATTGATGCGGTTCCCGCGGGCGACATGGCCGGCCTCGGCGAATTGCCAGGATTCGCCGGGCTGGGCATCGTTGACCGCGACGGGCCTGGCATTGGACTGGAGGTGACGCGGCAGGACAACGAGCCATACATCTACCACTTCCCGGACGGAAACGCTTCAATCGCGCGACTCCTCGTGCGCGCGCTTGTTCCGGGGATCGCGCCGGGGAGCTCGATGGAAGATGTGGTCCTGGCAAAATTTGATTACGCAAAGCTGGACCAGAAGAACGCACCCGTGCGCATACGATTGAATTCGACCGCGGTGCACGCGCGGAATCTTGGAAGTCCGGGCCAGCCCAAAGGCGTGGAAGTGACCTACGTACGCGGCGGAGAGGCGCGTGCGGTACAGGGGAAATCTTGCATTCTGGCCTGCTGGAACATGCTCATTCCGTACATCTGTCCGGAACTGCCCGACGCGCAGAAAAAGGGATTGGCCTACAACGTAAAGGTTCCGCTGGTTTACACCAATGTTCAGATTCGCAATTGGAGTGCGTTTGAAAAGCTCAAGATTTATCGCGTGTACTCGCCGGGCTGCATGTTCACCGACTTCGACATGGATTTTCCGGTGAGTATCGGCGGCCACGAATTTACGCAGCATCCGGAAGAGCCTTGTGTCCTGCACCTGCAGCACGTTCCCGTGGGCCCGGGCGCGAACGCCCGTGAAATGCAGCGGGCGGGCCGGGCGAAATTGTATGCCACGGGCTTCGAAACCTTCGAGCGTTCGATTCGCGACCACCTTGCGCGTTCCCTGGGCGGAGGCGGCTTTGACCCCGCGCGAGACATCGAAGCGATCACCGTAAATCGCTGGCCCCACGGCTATTCTTACGAATATATGTCGCTATTCGACCCGGAATGGCCCGCCGGCCAGGCGCCGCACGAAATCGGCCGCCAGCCGTTTGGAAATATTCACATCGCCAATTCGGATGCGGGCGCGTTTGCGTACACGAACGAAGCCATCGATCAGGGCTGGCGAGCCGTAAGCGAGATCGTTGCAAAAAAGAGCTGACATGAGGAAGAGAAAGAAAGATCGCCTGGAGAAGGGAACCGAGGCGCGACGGCGAGCCCGCAAGTCCGGACTGGCCCCGGCGGGAACACGCGTGATTCCCGACAAGCGAAGAAAACCGGCCAAACACAAACCAGATATGCTTCGGGAAACGGAGTGAGGGGAAGGACCGCCGAACTCAATGTTTCGGACGGAAGTCTCAGCGATTGCACTGCGTGTTCTCGGACTGAAGGTTAAGGACTTGAATGGAAGTATTTTGCGAGGATAAAACCGAAGCAGACAACTAGGCTGATTACCGAAAGTCTGACGCGACTGATAAGCTCCTTGCCCTCTAGTTTGTTCGACCACAATATTGAGTACAAGACGCCCAAGGGTATTGCCTCGAATATCAGCGGTAGAGCCGAACCAGCAGGTTCGTCCGTCTCGAGCGCAAAGTACCCAGGCACTGTCACGACCCGAACGACTACGACTGCTACCCCATAGAAAATAAAAATCAAAATTCCACGTTTCACCCATCTCGGACAGCTGCTGAATTCGTTTTTCCAAATATTCCTTTCTTTTGCCAAAAACGCTAGCGGGAACATAAAGGCGAACGCCAACCAGAACAAGACTTGGCCATGCCGTGCATAGAGTTCGTATGCTCCTCGAAGTACGAATACATGCAGCGTTATAGAGAGGGAGAGAAGCAGGAGGTCGACACCCAAAAGACAGCGGACATACAAATAGGAAAGCCGCAGAATCATGGTTTCACCGCACGAAATGGTTCCACAATTCTAACATTTGACTTCCCGTTAATGATTCTGGCGCGTATTAGGGCAGGTCCGACCGGACCTAGTTCTTGGAACTTCATCCAGGCTTTTGCGCCGGGACGGCTTCATCCGCGCGAAACAGGGGCGCTGCGGCGATTTTGCGTCTTTGGGAGAGTTCGGCCGCGATTTTTTCCAGATCGCCCTTGTCGAAACCCATGCAACTGACCTTCACCTTGCCGTCCGGCTCGATCAGAAAAATGGTGGGCACCATGCTTAGGCCGTAGGCATTGGAGACCGGGTAGCCGGCGCCTTCCAGCAAGGTCGTGAACGTGACGCCATATTCGCGATTAAATTCGGTGGTGCCGCGCGCGTCATCCTGCGAGATGCCGATGACCGTTGCGGAGTCGCCCGAGTACCGCTCGGCCAAACGCTGCAGATAAGGAAACGTGAACTGGCAGACGGGGCATGAAATCTTGAAGAAGGCCGCAACCACCGGTCCTTTCTCCAGCAGTTTTCCAAGCGAATATTCCTTGCCGTCCAGCGATTTCAGCGTGAAACCGGGTGCGGCGTGTCCCACAGCAATCGTTGTCAAAGGGGCCTCCCAACCAAGCCATCTGGAAAATTTGTGTGATAAGGACATGGAAAGAGTCTAGCGCAAGCCAGGAAACCCGGGATCGCGCGAATCCATCAGTGAATCGTTTTCGTTTTGCGCTGCATGTAGTCCATCAGCAGGTATTGGCCGAGATTGTAGGGCGTCGTAAAATACGCTTTGCCCTTGCACATCTGCGTGATTTTCTGCACGAACTGCACCAGGCTGTAATCCGTCGCCAGCATGAAGGTATTGATCATAATGCCCGCACGCTTGCACTTGTTCACTTCCTCCAGCGTCTCGCCCACCACAAACGGATCCAGACCGAAGGCGTTCTTATAAATCCGCCCGTCCTCAAGTGTCAAGGCGGAAGGCTTGCCGTCGGTGATCATCACGATCTGCCGCATGTCTTTGCGCTGGCGGAGAAGAATCCGCTGCGCCATGCGCAGGCCCTCGCGGGTGTTTGTGTAGTAAGGACCGACCTGCACACGGGCCAGTTGCCCGAGAGGCACTTCCTCCGCCGAATCGTGGAAAAGCACCAGGCTCAAAGTGTCGCCGGGATATTGCGTGCGGATCAGGTGCGAAAGCGCCATGGCCACGCGCTTGGCGGGGGTGAAGCGATCCTCGCCGTAAAGAATCATGCTGTGGCTGCAATCGAGCAGCAAGACCGTTGCGCAGGAAGACTTGTATTCGCACTGGTGGACCATCAGATCCCTGTATTCCATCTGCAGCGGAACTTTTGCACCCTCGCGGCGAATCGCGTTCGAAAGCGTCTCGCTGATGTCCAGGTTCAACACGTCGCCAAATTCGTAGGGACGTGAAATGCCGCCGGACTCGACGCCCGTGGAAAGATCCCGCGTGTCGTGACGCCCAAAGCTGCTGCGGCCCAGGGAGCCGAGCAAGTCCTGCAGCGTTTTGAATCCAAGAA
>DATLVJ010000437.1:0-4047 GCA_035577585.1 Candidatus Limnocylindrales bacterium | reverse complement strand
CTACGGCGGATTTTCTATAAAGGCAGATTTGTCAAGCGGCGGCGCCAGAAGGTTAGGAGGAGGATGCCGATCAAGATGAGGGAGGCGCTCAGGCCGATCCAGAGGCCGAGGACTCCCCAGTGGTGGCGGAAACAGAGCCAGGCGCCGAAAGGGAGCCCCATTAGCCAGTAGGCGCAGAAGTGGCAGATCATCGGCGTGCGGGTGTCGCCGGTGCCGCGGAGGGCACCGGTCGCGACGGTCTGGATGCCGTCGAAGAGTTGGAAGGCGGCACCCGCGGCGAGAAGTACGACGGCGTTGTGAATGAGGACGGGATTGTTGGTGTAGATGCGGGCGATGTATTTCGGAAAGACGAGCAGAACGATGCTCATGGCGGACATGAAGGTGGCGCCGAGGAGGATGGCGGTGTTGCCTGCGCGGCTGGCTCCGGGAAGATCGCGGCGTCCGATGGCCTGGCCGACGCGAACGGCCGCGGCGGAAGAGATACCCAGGGGGACCATGTAGGTGAAGGCGACGGTGTTGAGCGCGATCTGGTGGCTGGCGAGAGGTATGGCGCCCAGGCGAGCGATTAGCGAGGCGACGGCGGCGAAGACGCTGATCTCGGCGGTCATCTGCATCGCGGCAGGGAAGCCGAGGCCGATGAGGCGGCGGATGCGTGCGAGATCTGGGCGAAGCGAGGCTCGGCTCATTTCCGCGTGATTGCGCGCGTCGTGCCAGAAAAGAAAAACGATGAGGACCGTGGCGAGGTAAACGCGGGAGATGGCGGTGGCGATGCCGGAACCGACTACACCGAGCATGGGGAAGCCCCAGTGGCCGAAGACCAGGAGATAGTTGCCAAGGAGGTTGATGAGATTGGCGGTGATGAGGGCAAACGCGACGGGACGGACGAGGTTCATGCCCTGGAGGGCGCGGCGAAAGGTGAAGTAGAGGAGAAGTGGTACGAGTCCGAAGGCCAGGGTGTGCATGTAGGGGCGGGCGAGGACGGCGACATCCGGGGAGACGCCGAGGTGATCGAAGAAATACGGGAGAAGCCAAACGGCGGTGAGAAGCACGGGAGCCAGGGCAAAGCTGAGATAGATGCCGTTCACAAGCGAGTGGAAGCAGTCGTCGCGGCGGCCGGCGCCGAACGCTTGAGAGACGAGGGTGTCGAGGCCGATAAGGACGCCTTCTCCGAAGAATGCGAACACCAGGAAGAGGCTGGAGCTGATGCTGACGGCGGCGATGGATTGGGCGCTGTTGGGGAGACGTCCGACAAACATAGTGTCTTCAATGGCCATGCTGATCCAGCCAATTTCGGCCAGGACGAGCGGGATGGCCAGGTGCAGGGTGGGGCGAAGCTCGGAGCGAAGGGTGGGCCAGGAGAGCATGAGCGAATAGGACAGTTTACGGGGGAGAAAGTTACGAGGTAAAGAAGGAATGGAGCGAAAGGGGAAATTCCATCCATATTGGTAGCTAGGTTTAGATCTCGCCAAGGTCCTTCCGCTCCGCGACGGCAAACTACGCCGTCGCTCCGGTCGGGATGACAGCGTCTTCCATGCCGCAATCGTGGTCGAATTTGAGAGTTGGCGTTACTGGTTGGTAGAGGTGGGCCGGAAGTTCCATTGACCGGTATGGAGGGGGTGGATAGGTTGGAATACAGAGACGGAGTGTGTCTGTTGGCTTGAAATGGGAAAACGCGCCGGGTCGCTATGTGCTGGTGGCTGGCGTTGAGCAGAGGAGATGACTGTGACCAGGATCAATGGGTTGGCAGAGAATTCAAGGGGTGAGCATATCCGGGCGGGCGAGCGGCTGAATTCCCGGGTGGGATTGACCGTAGAGTGGGAAGAAGGCGGGAAGAAGATGGAGGCGAAGGGATACACGGTGGACATCAGCCCGAAAGGGTGCATGGCCATTGTGGAGCATGGGTTGCCGGTTGGACAGAAAGTGCGGGTGGTAAACGGGATCAGCGGTAAGTCGGCGGAAGGAACCTTGATCTGGCGCGGGCATGAAGGACGGAAGGGTTGGGAAGTGGGGTTGGAGTTGGCGGGAACGGATGGGGATTTTTGGGGGATGGAGTTTTAGGGAAGACGATAACGAATAGCAGCGATCAGATAGCGGGGAGCGGGTGAGCGGCACGGTTTTGACCGTGCCGTTTTGGTTTTTGAGGGCGAGTGGGGATTTAACACAGAGGACACCGAGGAAGAGCACAGAGGGCACGGAAAAGAGGGACCCCGGCTTTGGGAGATTTCCACTGGGGGCTGGAGAAATTGCAGTTTTGGCTTGCGAATTGCGGGCATGAAACGTAGAGTGGGCCTATGCCTTGTGGCCTTTCTGCCGGCATAACCGCTAATAGATTGAGTGGAGTCGAGGTGCCTAGGTAGGGGTGTGGGCGAACGGTTTGAGAAAGTGCAAAGAAAAGAGATTTAACACAGAGGTCGCAGAGGTAAGAGCGCAGAGTTCACAGAGATAAGTGGAAGAGAAGAGGGGCCAGCGGGTTGGAGAGAATGCGGCGAGGAGCGGAGGCAGAGATTCGATGACTGCCATAATTACGGTAGCGAATCAGAAAGGCGGCGTCGGTAAAACGACGACGGCGATCAATCTGGCTGCGGCAATCGCGAACAAGGGAAGGCGCACGCTGCTGATTGATCTGGATCCGCAGGCAAATACGACCATCGCGTTTTTTAATATGGGTGAAGTGACGACGTCGATGTTCGACGTGCTGGGCGATGCGCACGCGTCGATGGCGGAAATGATCAAGCCGACGAAGGATCCGATGCTGCATGTAGGCAGCGGGCGGCTGGCTCTGGCGAAACTGGAAACGGTGTTGGCGGGGCAGTTTGACGCGCCGTACCGGTTGAAGGATGCGCTGGCGCCGGTGCTGAAAGATTACGATTACGTAATCGTGGACACGCCGCCTTCACTGGGAATTTTGACCGTGAACGCGCTGGTGGCTTCGACGCACCTGCTGGTGCCGATTCAGGCGGCGTACTTTGCGATTGAGGGCACGGACGATCTGCTGGAGACGTACGAACGGATTCGCGCGCGTCCCAATCCACAGTTGAAGATGCTGGGCGTGGTGATCACGCTCTATGACAAGCGGACGAATATTTCCAAGGATACGCACGGGCAGATTCGCGCGGTATTCGGGGAAGTGTTGTTCAAGACGAAGATCGGGAAAAACGTGCGGTTGGAAGAGAGTCCTGCGTACAAGGAAACGATTTTGACTTTTGCTCCCAAATCGCCGGGGGCAGTGGAATACAAAAAGCTGGCAGCGGAGGTACTGCATCGTGTTGAAGAAAGCCGGGTTGCCCGTCACGCTGAAGATGCGGCATGATGCGCATTACGTAGAATCACTCACAAGTTACAGCGGGGCGGCGGTCGGACGCATGATCCCCGTAGACCAGATCCGGCCGAATCCGGATCAGCCGCGCAAGGTGCTGGGCGACCTGCGCGAGTTGACGGATTCGATCAAAGAGAAGGGCGTGCTGGAGCCGCTGCTGGTGCGGTATGTGCCGCGCGAGGATGCGTATCACATAATTTCGGGTGAGCGGCGGTATCACGCGGCGCGGGCGGCGGGGTTGCGCGAAGTGCCGGCCATCGAAAAGATGGCGGACGACGCGGAGACGCTGGAAATTGCGCTGATTGAGAACATGCAGCGGAAGGACCTGACGCCGTTTGAAGAGGCGGAAGGGTTGCACCGCCTGGCGACGACGTTTGAATACCGGCACGAGGATCTGGCGAAGAAGATTGGGAAGTCGCGGACTTCGGTGTCGGAGACGATGGTGCTGTTGGCTATTCCGGAGGCGCTGCGGAAGAAGTGCGTCGAGAGCGGCATCACGAGCAAGGGGTTACTGCTGCAGATTGCGCGGCAACCGACCGAGAAGAAGATGCTGGAGATGTTTGCGAAGATTCTCCAGGGCGGATTGACGCGGGATGCGGCGCGGCAGGATCGCAATGACGAGAAGGGAATGGCGCCGAGGCCGCAGCCATTTGTGTTTCAGTTTGAGCCGGAGAATGAGGCGTTTAAGTTCCGGTTGCAGTTTAAGAAGAGCCACGTCTCGCGGGATGAGT
>DATLVJ010000436.1:0-2886 GCA_035577585.1 Candidatus Limnocylindrales bacterium | reverse complement strand
CGGTTTTGATTTCTTTTGCGTACTTGTATACCTGCGATGCAGTCGCGAAGGTCTGCCAAGCTGCGAACAAAATTTCAAATCTATCGATAATTGCGAGGGCTTTCTGAATCGACGCGCGCGCACCTTGCAAATCACTTTCGGCCATGGCCACTCTCGCCTGCAGATCCCATGCGATCGCGTGCAGATGAGGATCGCTGGTGGCCAACGAGGACTTTAGAAGACAGTCTGCCGCAGTGCGCGCGTTCACGGCGTTTCCGGACAGGAGCCAGGCATTGCCCGATTCAAGGTCTGCCATTATTCTCCACTCCCAATGCATGAAGAATTTTGCGCGCACATCAAGGTCCTGTACGTGCCTGAAATGTTCAAGGGCTTCAGAGTATTTCCGTTGCTGCAGCGCGAGATTTCCGGCAGCTATCTGGTCAATCGAATAGTACTGTGCGTCCGGAAATTCTCCGTCCCTGACATTACGGGCTGCTTGACAAATCTGCCTTGCACCCTCGAAGTCGAAAGCGGTTGCGCGAAGCATGGCTTCGCGGAGAGTGAGTAGCCAATAAAGTGACATATTCTCGTCAGGAGACGTTCTGCCGGATTTGGTTATCTGCAACACTTTCCCAAGCTGCCCCGTACGGAGAAGGATAATTATTTTTGCGCTCAGCGCACCAAAGTGCGCCAGGAAATTCACTACTTGACCCACCCCGGATGCGCTGGCTTCGGATACGCTGCGGTCGCAAAGATCCAATGCTTCTGCGTACTTGCCTTTAAGCATCAAAATATGCGCATATACGATTCGCTGATAGGGGTCCAACTCTGCGGGAGACAGATGGAGCAAAGTTTCGTAAGCCGACGTACACAGTTCAGCATGTGTTTGGGTCCAGGAGTCAAACACCAGGCGGAAACCTGCGGCCAGCATTTGTGTGAGCGCTAAACGCGGTGGATCGTTCAAACTCATGCTGACTTTCACGGCCTCATCCAATGCCGCAACACCTTCTTCGGGACCAATAAAGCCCAGTGGATACATTGCGGAGGTTAGCGCGTGCATCTGAGCCGCTTTGAGGCCAGCTTGCTGCGCGCGTGCCGCGGCGGCTGCATAGGTCTGGGCGGACTCTGTCAGAGCGCCCAGCGCGAAATGAGCATCGCCCATAAACTGAAGGATGCGAACCTCAATTTCGGCTCTAACTGTGAGACTAAGCTTTAGCACTAATTCGTGCGCATGTTTCAGTATCTCGATGCAATCACGATAGGCGAATCGCCCCACCGCATTGTCCGCCGCAATCAGTAAATAATTGAGGGCCTGCTCGTAGTCGCGGCCTCCCTCGAAATGCAAGGCAAGTTCGGTCGCCAATTCCTGCTCGCAGGGGTCGCAGAAGGATTTAAGTCTTTGTGCCAATAACAGGTGCAGCTTCGAACGAGTGCTCTCGGACAACCGCCCATAAAGAACTTCTCGATACAGCGAATGCCGGAAGTCATAGTGCGCTGAAATCTCGCCATTGGCTTGTTCTTCGATTCCGGAACATTTGATGAACTGAAGCTTTGCTGCGAGCCCCTCACAAACTTCTTCGATCTTGCCGGGATCGATTTCAGCAGCGGTGCTGACGACCCACGCAGAAAACCGCTCTCCGGCAACGCTGGCGCTTCTTAAAATGCGCTGTTCGACTGCACTCAACTGCTGGAATTGCGCCTCAATTAATTGATCTAGGGTCTCCGGAACGCTTTGGGCGACAGTTTCGATCGGCGCCGCAAGCGTCCATTTACCGTCGACCTGCGTAATTAATCCCTTTTTAACTATGTCCTGGAGTATGGTCACCATGAACAGCGCGTTGCCGCCCGAGCGCCTGTAGATCAGGTTGGCAAACCCTGCGGGGAGATCACCATCAACGAATTTGACGGAAATGTATTTGGCGACGTCGGGCTCTTCTAGGCGTTCAAGACTGACCTCATGACTTAGGCTGTGGATTACCAAATCCTGCTTGAGTGCTTTCAAAGGACTGCGCGAAATGATGACGTCAGCGGGACGATAGGTTCCAAACAGCAGCAACTTGGCGGGCCCACGCCGGCGCGCCAGCGCGGAAATAAAGTCCAGCGTGGAAGGATCCACCCAATGCAGGTCTTCAAGAATCAGCACCAGCGGATCCTGCGCGGTCAATGCTTCCAAAGCCTCACAGATTTCGCGCACCATTCGTTCGCGAGTTGCACCGAGGATTTCGTTTTGTAGCGCCTCACGCTGTTCGGTCCTTATAAGCGAAGGGAACTGAATCAACCATGTGGGCGCTTGTTTCGCCAAAGTGTGGACCAAGCGGTCGCCAGTCACTTCACGAGCCCATTGGCCAAGGGCTTCCAACACAGGATAATAAGCTTCCTTACCGCCGAAACCCTCAACGCACTGCCCGCGAGTTACTCGTAGATTGGGATGGCGGCTAGCCGTTCGTTGAAATTCCTCGAGCAGTGTTGTTTTTCCAATTCCCGCCTCTCCAGTGATGAAGATCACTTGCCGCTGAGCCTTGAGGGCCTGGCCCATATAGAAATCGAGTTGAGCCATAGCGGCTTCGCGGCCGACCATTTTCGGCATTTCGTTGCCGCTCGTGTCTGAAGAACTCGTGGCGTCCAGTTCGCTCACCGGCGCCACGAACTGATATCCCCTTCTTGGAAACGTCTCAATGAATTCGGGTTTTTCGTGCCGATCTCCCAAGGCCTTCCGGATACCCAAAATATATTTCTTGATGACTTCTGGATTCACATAGGTATCAGGCCAAAGGGCTTCGAGGATTTCATCTTGCGTTACCAGTCGATCGGCATGCTCGACCAGATAGCGAAGTACATCAAAAGCCTTCGGGGTGAGCGGCACACGATCTTCCCCGTTCCACAAGCAGTGGTTGACAATGTCGAGCC
>DATLVJ010000435.1:0-9797 GCA_035577585.1 Candidatus Limnocylindrales bacterium | reverse complement strand
TTTTTGTTTCCGGCACGATGGGGGAAGACACGGCCGTGGCCGCGCTGAAAAATGGCGCGCAGGATTATCTGGTCAAAACCAATTTGAAGCGACTGGTTCCTGCCGTCCAACGCGAGTTGCAGGAGGCAGAGGACCGGAGAGAGCGGAAGCGCCTGGAACAACACGTCCAACATTTGCAGAAGTTCGAGGCGATTGGACGGCTGGCCGGCGGGATTGCCCACGACTTCAATAATACAATCGGGGCGATCATGGGCTGGGCCGAAATGGGATACGACGAAGCCCAGGAAGGGAGCCGCTTACGCGACCGCTTCGAGAAGATTCGTGATCAGGCCGTGTGGGCGGGGAAGCTGACTTCCCAGTTGCTTACCTTTGCGCGCCGGCAGGTGCTGCAACCGCGCGGGGTTAATCTGAACACCCTGATCGACGAGGGGATGAAGTTGCTTCACAGGCTCATCGGAGCTCAGTTCGAAGTTCGTGTCCTCAAGAACCAGGGACTCGAATTCGCACTGATTGATCCAACCCAGGTCCAGCAAGCGATAATGAATCTTTGCCTTAATGCGCGAGACGCAATGCCCGAAGGCGGGATATTGACTATCGAAACGCAAAATGTAGATGTGGATGAAGAATATTGCCGCCAGCATCCTTCCGGAAGACCTGGACGATACGTGATGTTGTCGGTTTCGGATACAGGGGTCGGGATGGATAAAGCGACCCTGGATCGAGTGTTCGAACCATTTTTCACCACCAAAGAGATGGGGCGAGGGACTGGCCTGGGGCTGGCGACGGTGTATGGGGTAGTAAAACAGCACGGAGGTTTTGTCTACGCCTACAGCGAACCCGGAAACGGAACAGTGTTCCGGTTGTATTTCCCTGTGCTTGTTGGCGCCGCCGAGCCACCGGAAATCCGAGTTAAAGAATCAGCGCAGAGAGGGATCGGAACAATTCTGGTCGCCGACGATTATGACGCTTTGCGGGAAACCACCCGTGAAATGCTGCTCAGTCTCGGGTACGAAGTGATTTGCGCAAAAGACGGGGCCGAAGCCATCGAGCTCTTCCGGAAGAATGCGGATCAGATTGGCTTGGTTCTGTTGGACGTGGTGTTGCCATCACATAGCGGGCCGGAAGTTTTCTCACAAATCTCCGCGATCCGGCCCGGGACCAAAGCCATTTTCGTGTCCGGTTATTCCGGCGACAATGCATTGCTGAATTCAGCAATCCAGAGGGGAATCGCGATTTTGCAGAAACCCTTCAGCTTGAGCAGTCTGAGCCATGCAGTTCGAGATGCGATGGGCAGGGAGTCCACGGAAGTGTGAGAATTCGCCAAATGGCTCTCGCAAGGCCATCCGAAAGTCCAATGCCCTAGCGGCTGAGTAACCGATACACCGTAACTTGTTATAGACGTATCGAGAGTCCACTTGCTAAACTCAGCCTAGCTTGGCAATCCGTTTGAGCACTTAGGATTGTTCCGGCTGGAAGACCGTCATGGCGAAAATCTCGACTGCGTTTGACCACGTGCACTCTGACGCGGTCGTCGATTCGCTCAGAAATCAGGGAATCGACTTCCGCGGCCCATTCTGCTCACAATCGCAACGCATCGTCTTCGTAGTTGAAAATCACATCTTTCTGGAGTCTGAACTCCTCGATTTGCTGGCTCAAAACAGGCTGGACCGAGAAGGTATCCGAGAACTTGCCCGGCGTCTTGATGCATCGAACACCAGGCAGTGAAGCGGACCCCAACCGTTCTGCGATTTTCCCCGATCTCAGTGTGAAGACGCACCAGCGATTACCATAGTGAATTTCAGTTACGCAGGCACATTCAGCCCGCTGGCCGTAATTCCCGGTGCTGTCAACCTTGAGAAACTAGCGGACGCTAGCCGAAGCAAGGCCTTTGCGCGTAAGGGGTCTCCAGGCGTTGTCGCCCCGCAGGTATTGCCAGAAGCCCTGCAGCCGCCAGACCATGTGCATTTGCCGGTAGGGAAAATGCTCCAGAAAGCAGTAGCTCAGCAACCGGGCGACATCCTGCCAGTCGTTGTAGCGCTTGTAGGTGAGTTCTTCCTGCAAGACGGAGCCGAGCGAAATCATCGTCGCGAAAGCGTACCCGAAAAGCATGAACTGAAAGAAAAATGACTGGCTGAGTGCGCCCGTGCACGCCGCCAGGACGATGGTGGCTATCCCTGCGATCTCGATAACGGGCGCCAGCAGTTCAAATAACCACAGGTAGGGAAGCGCAAGAAAACCAATCCTTCCGTAACGTCGACGGAACACCATGTCCCGGTTGGTCCACAAAACGTCCAACAACCCCTTCTGCCAGCGTGCTCGTTGCCTCCCCAGCGATTTCAAGTCGGAAGGAGCTTCCGTCCAGCACATGGGGTCGGGAACAAACTTCATTTGGTAGTCGGCGCCAATCTGCCGCAGGTGTCTGTGCAGCCGGGCCACCAGGTCGAAATCTTCACCGATGGCGCTCGCTCGGAAGCCGCCGACTGCGCGAACCAGGTCCGTTTTAAACACTCCAAACGCACCGGAGATAATCATCAGCATGTTGCCCTGGCCCCAGGCCTCTCTGCCGATCAGGAATGCGCGAAGATATTCAATTACCTGGATCACTTCAATGCTCTTGCGCGGCAAGCGCACACGCCGCAGCCGCCCTCCTGCGATTTCCGAGCCGTTCAGCACGCGGATAATTCCGCCCACTGCCACCACGCGTTTGGGATCATCCAGAATGGGCACCATGATTCGCAAAAGTGCGTCGTTCTCCAGGATGGAGTCGGCATCCACGACGCAAACGTATGGCGAACTCGCTGCGTTCAGTCCTGCGTTCACCGCATCCGCCTTGCTACCTGCCGGCTCTTTATCAATTACCAGGAGCCGAGGATCAACGTCGCTGCGGTACAACCCGCGAACTGGCGCGCTCTTTACTTGCCGGACGTACACGGCGCGTACCAGCCGCAGGCGGAATTCCTCGCGCATCTCCTCCAGGGTTCGATCGGCCGATCCATCGTTAACAATGATTACTTCCAATTGCGGATAGTCGAGTTGCAAAAGGTTTCTCACCGCCACGCGGATGGAACTCTCTTCGTTGTGTGCCGGTGCGATGATTGTGATGGGGGGTGACAGCGGCGTCTCTTTTAGCCAGTTTAGCCGGCGACTTTCCAACCGCCGCTGGTGCGCGAAGCTGGTCTTCAACGCCACCAGCAGCATCGCCAGATAAGCCACATTGCTTGCCAGGTAGTACCAGAACACAGCGTGATTGGAAATATCCAGCAACCGGGGGATCACTGTCCCACCATTTGTGCAATGCTTTCCTCGCCTTTCCGCATTTTCTGTGCGGGCAAGGCGCCGGTTTGCAGAACCACCTGCAACGCCTTCTTCGTATCTTCGTCAACTCGCGTTGTGGCCTCGAGCTCAGCTTCAAGCTTGGTTTTGAGGTTTGAATTTTCGAGTGCGGTCAAGTAGGCGTGTAGCCCATAGCGATCGCGCGTCGCCACAACCTGTTCGAAATTGGGCGCCAGTTCCGTACCCAGGCCCACAAGCGCTTCCGCTGCCCGCAGCCGCACCAAACGGTTCGAATCCGTAAGCCCGCGAAGCAGCGACGGAATCGCTCGGGTATCCGTCAGCTTGCCCAGGCTAACGATGGCACGAAGCCGGACGAACCAAACGGGATCGCGCGCCAAATCATCCAGGACATACGGCGCGAGCGCAGATTGTGAATTAGACATCGCGCGCGCAGCCGCGGCCCGCAATTCAGCCAGATCATCTCCCGCGAACTGTAGCAGGTCTGCAGCAAGCGACGGGGTCGCCACCTCTCCAAGAACCCGCCCAAGCACCTCGCGAACCCGCCCTTTGGCCCTCTGTATGTGAGGCAGCAACACCTGAGGCCGTTCCGCGCAGCATTGCACGAGGGCGCCCTGCAATGGCAACTCCGGGACGTTCAGACCGTCCTCACTTACCCACCCGAGTATCTCTTCGCCGGCATTGGGAGAAGCCAAGCGGCCTAAACCGCGTAGTGCAGCCAAGCGCGTTTCCTGATTGCGGTCGCGTAACCCTTCGGCCAAGGCCGGAATACCTTCCGGCGCGCGGGTGCGTCCCAGGGCCACCAGCGAGCGCAGTCTTCGCCATCCAGTGTGGTGCCGGGCCTCGAAGATGCGTTTTTCAATCAAGCCGCTGTTCCGCAAGAATTTCAGGAGCCGCGCTGATTCCTCTGGCCCTGCGGCCTCGAACGCATCCATCGCGACAGTTTCGACAATCCTCCGCTCAAAGGAATTCGTTCGCCAGGTGTCGTAGGGAATCCTTCCTGAAATAATCGCATCCCACTTTTGCCGCAGTTCATAAACCCGCGCATCACGCCGCGCAAAATACCATTTGCGGTATGTCCGGCGAATCAGGATGAACGCGAGCAGTAGCCCATTCGCGATGAAAGCCGCGAAAATTGCCTTCATCACGACCGCCGCCGGCCCGAGCCTCCACAAATTCTTAAAAATGGATTCCATAGCTTAGCCCAAAGGCTGTGTCCGTTCTGTCTTGCGTACGTTTCTGATAAGACCCGTATCCCGTCAAGTCTTGACGTGCTGTCAATTGGAATCGCAATCCACCGCCAAAAGTTTGCGATGCAAAACTTCCTATCTGATCCACCTGTCCAAAATCTTCCGTCCCGGCACCGAAAAATACGTTTCCAGCAAGCCTATGCGCCCCTACCCTTGTAATGGAAAACGCCAGGCGGGCAATTCCCGAAGGGCGCCATTCGATGCCTGAACCGGAGAAGGAGCTTCTCGCGCCAGTTGCTGACAGCGAGAATGTCCACTCGCGAGGCAAATACGCAATTACGGTCGTGGTGAGAGTGAGAATCCTCGAGGATTGATACCAATACCAGTGCTGCCCATAGATTGTTTCCACCGAGCGCACGAACGTCGTTTCGCCGGCCTTCCAGCCACGGTCTAGGTCAAAAAAAGCTTCGCTCTTGGGAATGACGCCGTTGTCGTGGCCGGTTGCGCCACCGACGGTCAAAGCGCCCCATTTGGGCTGGCGCCGGGTCACGCTTCCCACAAATTTTCCAGCGTCCATACCTCCGCGCTGGTAAAGACTTCCCGCAAGGCCTGTTGACCACCGGGAAGTCCATTGCGAAGTGAGGGAGGTCCATTCGTTGTGATTCGCTCCCGCAAAATTGAAAAGATCATTCTCTTGCCCGAAACGAAGCTCGTGTTTCGGTTCCGCGCGCAGCGAAATCAAACCAACTCGGGCTTCCTCGCTGGAGGGATCCAGATTGAGTGCATTCTGGAATTCTGTTCGTGCTTCGTTTCGAATTCCCGCGGTGCGCAACACCCGTGCCCGGGCGGCGTGCAAATCGGCGCGCGCCTCGTCCAGCCTCACAGCCGTGTCCATTGCTGCGAGTGCTTCAGGCGTCTTGCCCTCGCGCAAATATACGTTTGCGAGTCCCATCCAGTTGTCCGGATCATTCCGGGAAACATTCAAAATTCTCAAGTACTCTTGCTCCGCTTCCTCAAGATGTCCCGACCAGGTGAGAATGCGCGCGCGCCAGGCCCGCACATCCAGGTCGTTCGGCGCGCTAGAGACTTCCCGATCCACTACGCGCAACGCCGATGCCCAATCCTGTTCCTCGGCGTATTTGCGAATCTGCTTTTGCCAATCTGGTGTCTGAGAGCATCCGGGAAGAGAAAACGCCGTCAGCAGGGCGCCGAAGAGTAAGCCCAAAAGCAGCTTCGCCGTCCAGGGGCGATACCCCTGACTCGGCGAGTGCGACTTGCGACTTGCGGCGAATTTGCAATGAGCGTGCATTCGTTATCAAATTTCAGGAGCTGATAACGCGCAACAGAAGTCTGAGGAAGTTTCGCGCGTTCATCGGTCCCGGCTGTCATATAGCCAGTGAACCATCCGAAAGTGCGGTTCATTCGATCCTGCAATGACACCGCACTGTCGGTCACACTGCGTTTGCTGTCCAACGACTACCGCAAAGAATTGTTACGTCCGCGCGGCCCGTGTTGCACGTCGCGACCATGCTGACCATCCTGGCCCTTTGGAGGTTTCTTGGTCTTCGTAACCAGCAAGAACGGCGCATCACCTCCACCGAACCCGTCGCACGGACCGCCGGAGATACCATAAAACGCTGTGTAGGCATTGTTTGTTCCGTCGTTAATCGTGCCAAGGGCGCCCGGGGGGTTGTCTTCGCCCACAGCGGCAAGCGAACCGTCAGGGTTCGTTGCATAGGCGTTAACCCAGAAGCGCGTTCCGTTGACATCCGTTCCGAAAAGTTCAAACCCAACACCTGAGGACTGCGAAACGCCTTCTGCCATGTTGGATTGCAAAGTGACCGGATTCACGATGCAGGCGGGGCCGGATGGGTACGCTATAAGTCCCGTGCCAATGATGTTGATCGTTCCGCTCAAGGTTTTGTCGCTATTTGTCGTTAGGTTCCAAGAAGCCGCAATTGCGATCGGACCGGTTCCTGGTACGTCCGCGTCGAATTGGCCTACCCAAGTTCCTAACAGGTCGGGGAACCAAGTCGCCGTGAACGAGCCGTCCGTCGTGCCCGTACCAAGGTGTCCCAGATTGCAGGAGTCCGCTGACTTCTGGTAAGTCCCGGAGATGACTTTCGGGGTACCAGGGGTCAGTACACCCGTAAAAACATAGTGAAAGGGAGTTCCGCCATAAACCGCGACCTGAAAATCGACGACTGCATGGCCGGAGTCGTCAATCGAGCTGCTCACAACAGTTACATTGTTACTACTTTGGTTGTCGCAAATCAGCGAGTCCGTAGTGAACAGGGGAATGTTTGTCAAAACCGTGTCGCCCGGAGTCTGAAGGAGATAGGTGCTGAAACTTGATGGGCCCATCGCATCTGTTTGCGCAGAAGGATCCCCTGAGGTGACGACGAATTCCCAGCGTCCCTGAACCACAGGGACCGTGGCTGAGGAAATACTGGCAGATGCGAGACACGCGAGAGCCAGGCCAGCTTGTCTCAGAATCGAGGAGAAGATTGAAAGTCGATTAAGTTTAATCACAGCATTGCTCCTTAGTCGTGAGGCCCTACGAGCAGGTAAGAATGCAATGCTGAGGCCGTTCTTTCGAACAGAGGTGTCCAGGACCACCCTTATTGAATTCAACGACTTGCCACCTGTCGGTGCAGGCTTCGGTGTTTTGGACCGTGCGGTTCTTAGAATGGTGTCTATAATTTGAACAACACTCAAAACGGCCTGAAAACAGCGGGAATCCTTCCGTCCTTCCGTTTAATCTGAGTTCTTGAGTGAAGGACTGGCAAACCCAACTCTTGTTGTGGAGTCGCTGCAAGCTCCTCCTGAGAAATTTTGGGCTAGTTCGGAGAGGTGTCAGTTTCGTCCTCAGGCCAGCTCACGGATTAGGAAACATTGCTCACAAACCGTGTGGGGATAGACTCTGAGCGCTCATAATATATACAACTGATTATCAGTCGCGGAATGTGTGCGACGATTGATCTGATTGCTGATTTTGTGCATTGCAAATTGGGTGTGTCGATCTGCAGGAGGGCCAATGTCCGATAACGCTGCGCGCGTCCCGCTCCTCGCAATTGACGATGATGCTGCAACTCTGCACTTGATCCAAGATGCTTTGGTCGACGCTGGGTTGGATATTCATACGGAGTCTGATCCCCAGGCAGGCTTGGACGCCTTCAAAAGTCTTCACCCTCGGATCGTCCTAGTTGATCTGATGATGCCCGTGTTAACGGGCATGGACCTTCTCGAGCGCATGCTCAGTAAGGACCCTGGCGTCGAGGTGATCCTCATGACCGGCCATTACTCCACGGATTCGGCGGTCGAAGCCATTCAGAAAGGCGCGCGGGACTATTTGGAGAAGCCGCTGAATTTGCAAAAATTACGCGCTCGTATTTCGGGCCTGCTGTCAGAACTGAAAGAAAAAGAAGCAGCTTTCCGGTTGGAACGCCAACTCGTTGATGTCTTTCAATTTGAAGGCATGATTGGCCGCAGCCCCTTAATGCTCGATGTTTTCGCCAAAATTCGCCGCGTCGCCCCACATTTTCAAACCGTCCTAATCACCGGTCCAACCGGCACCGGCAAAGAGTTGGTTGCCCGGTCCCTTCACAACCTTCGCAACGCAGGTTCCGGCCCCTTCGCTGTCTGCAATTGCGCTGCTGTCGTTGACACGCTTTTCGAAAGCGAGTTATTCGGCTATGCAAAGGGCGCCTTTACTGGAGCGATCGAGGACAAGGTTGGCCTTTTCGAATACGCCAATCGCGGTACTGTTTTTCTCGACGAAATCGGTGAGATGCCGCTTCCCGCCCAGGCAAAGCTTCTCCGCGTTCTCCAGGAGAAAGAAGTGCAGCGCGTCGGCTCTCCCATCCCCCGTAAAGTGGACGTTCGCGTCATCGCCGCCACAAATCGAGATCTCACCACCCTCATAAAAGAAGGGAAGTTTCGCGAAGACCTCTTTTACCGTCTCGGAATGATTGAAATCAACTTGCCTCGGCTTGCCGACCGGAGGGAAGATCTGCATATTCTGGAACGCTTCATGGTGGAAAAGTACGCCAAGCAGTATGGGAAAAGGATAAATGGCATCACCCGGCGTGCTCAAGCATGCCTCTCTGCTTATCCATGGCCGGGAAATGTGCGTGAACTGGAAAACGTTCTCAGCTTGGCAGTGATGATGGCTGAAGACAATTTGATCGATCTCAATGACCTGCCCAAGTCCCTTCTGACGCCCAGTCCGGAGGACGCGGCGCAAGTGCATAAACTGCTCACCTTCGAAGAATTGCAGCGCGTGCATCTGCAACGCGTCCTGGAACATGTGGAAGGCGACAAGACTCGCGCCGCAGAAATTCTGGGTATCAGCCGCTCCACGCTCTATAACCTGTTATCCCGCGCAAAGTCCTGATCCGCCCCATATCCCAAAAACTCCCCGATCAGCAGATGACCAAAATCTGGACGCCGGTCGGGAACTTGTACGAGGCTCGAGCCATCCATTTTCTTCCCGGGGGCCTCGCGCCTCCACCATATGGCCCTGTAACTCACTGAAATTCCACAAACTTATGTCTGGGCGGTGTTGCCCGATTCAACTTGGCCCTGGTTTGGAAGCACCTGTGCATCTACCGATGTTCATGCAACTGTTCAGAACTCTCACCGGCGCAAACCTCACGTCCTTTTCGGGACGAAATTCCAGTGATGGAGCGCCTCTTTCTGCTGAACCCCTGCCCACTCTGGCCCCAGCTAATCGGTCCGGATTCTCTCGGACCGCGTTAGCTGGGGCCAGCCTCCCTCTGTCCTCGGGTCAGAATTGGTCCCCAATCAAGGCAACCGAAGTTTTCGACAGCCGAGAAACCTGCACACGTCTCAGTTGGCCGCCCGCAAATACTCGCCCCAACGGAAGCGCTTACCAATGAGCGAATTCATCCACAACCACGAAGCGAAGACCAACCTCGGAAAATCCTTCATACAGATTGAAATCCGCGAATGGGGATTGCTCGCGACGGCCATCATCATCACTCTTTTGCTGACAACTGGAATTATCTCCTTTGCCATCCCCGCATTTCACGGATCCTCTCAGAATTCCGACCTTCCTTCGAATCAAATTCTGCGCAGCCTGGTTGGCCTGGTTCTGCTTTTCGACTTGTACAGCATCTATCAGCAATTTCAAATCCAGAAAATGCGCCAGCGGCTTTTGATGCGAGAAGAGCTATTCCGTCTGATCAGCGAAAACGCCGCCGACATGATCGCCGTCGTGGACAACGAGGGGAATCGTCTCTATAACAGTCCCTCCTATGAAAGAATCTTGGGCTATACCCCGGAAGAGCTGAA
>DATLVJ010000434.1:0-4537 GCA_035577585.1 Candidatus Limnocylindrales bacterium | reverse complement strand
AAGAAAAAACTCGCCGCGGAGCTTGATATCGAAAGCTATTTCGCCGACACTTTCGGCAAATCGGACCAAGACTTTATCGAAGGCTGCGCCAACTTGCTGGCCGGCTATTTGAGCAAAGAATAACAGGCCACCCCCCCGTTCGCCACCTACCTGCCTTACAGGAATTCCCCGAGGAAGCATTGCAGAATCCACCCGATTGTTCTTCATGCGCCGCGAAGGCATAACAAAGGCGGCGGTACGTTGCCTCGAAAGCTGACCCGTGCGGCGGATATTGCACTCCGAGCTTCATGGCGTGACGACGGGAACTTGTGAAACTCGAGTTCCCGCTGCGTGCCGGGGATGTGCAGGCTGCAAGGGTGAAATCCGGGCCGTCCTCGATCCTGGGCTTAGAGCCGATACAGAGAGTGGCACGCCTCCCTCCCGTGTGCCGTAGTCGTCCGCCGCAAATTCAGCATGATGACGAAATTTCTGCCGTTGATCTGGCAAGCGGAGGAAATATGCGCAAATTGAAATTTTTACTGATGGTGTGCCTCGCGCTGCTTCTTGGAGTTGGCGCCCAGGCGCAGACAAGCGGTGGCGTGAACGGCCACGAATTAAATGGCAACTACGCGTTCAGCTTCAGTGGGATTCGAGGGAATGGCAGTGTGGAGTCCGCGTATGCGGCGGTGGGACGGTTCACGGCGGACGGCGCAGGCAATCTTACGAACGGTGAAATCGATACCAACGGCGTCGGGGTTGGAACCACATTCACCGCCCAGCCGTTTACGGGAACGTATTCCATCGGCACGGACCACCGAGGAGTAATGACTTTTACTGGCTCGGGAGGATCGCTGAAGTTTGCCTTCGCGATGCTGGCCAGCGGCAATGCCCACTTGATCGAGTTTGACGCCTCGGGAGGGAGCGGAACAATCGGTTCGGGAACCGTGGAAAAAGCGGACTCCAGCGCATACAGCACGGCCCGCATCGCGGGTGACTACGCATTCGGCGCCGCCGGATTTGACAACGTAAAAAACCGCGCCGCGATTGAAGCACGATTCACATCCAACGGAACCGGCACCTTGAGCAACGCGGCCGGCGACGTCAATGCCTACGGCACCGACTATCCCATGACCTTCAGCGCGGCCAATTACACCGTGTCCAACCCGGCTACCGGGCGCGGCACGATGCATTTCACCTTTACGTTTGGGGGAACGCCTGGCAGCTTGAATTTTGTGGCGTACGTGGTGAACGCCGGAAAATTCTTTGCCATGGAGAGCGATGCAGTGACGACAGCAACCCCGCTGTTTAACGGGGCTGCGGTGCAGCAGCAGACGCCAACGGGAGGATTCACGAACGCTTCTCTGGACGGCAACATGGTGATTGCGCTTACCGGGCTTTCCGCGTGCGGCAGCGGTTCCGAAGTTCCCAAGGCGGTGGTGGGTTTGCTCACCTCCAATGGCGCTGGCGCGCTTTCCCTGACCTATGATGAAAATTATTGCCGGGCGCCGAATTCAGTTACCGCCGCGGCGGGAACGTATAGCGTAGCGGCCAATGGGCGTGCCGCGATCGCCATCGGAGGCTATAGATTAGTCGCGTACCTGGTGAAAGCGAATCAGGTCTTTCTGTTTGTTTCCGATGCGAATGTTTTGTTCGGGCACGGCGAACCGCAAACCGCAGTATCGTTCGGCAATGCCGCGGTAAAGGGTTCGTACGCAGGCTTCGCCATCAACCCGGCGGATTTCCAGGTTGCTGTTTTCTCTAACGTATTTGCGGCCGACGGCGCCACTCCGACTGGTAATATGTCCGGCGCGGAGGATTTCGGCGCGCCCAGCGGGCCGGTTACAGGCGAACCATTCAAGGCCACCTACGCGGTGTCTGCCTCGCCAACGAATGGCAGGGGAACCATGACGGTCAGTTCCGGCACAGGCGGGAACGGTCTGGTCTACGCGATTTCCGCTTCGAAGTTCGTAGGAATTTCTCTGAACGATCCGAATCCCGCGATTCTGGAATTTGAGCTTGCGCCCGGCAGCAGCACCGCGGCGGTCTCGCTTGCTTCACTAGCGGTCAATCCGGCGAGCGTTGTCGGCGGAAATTCTTCGACCGGCACTGTGACACTCAGCGGTCCTGCACCTGCCGGCGGCGCGCAAGTTGCGCTTTCCAGCAGCAACACGACGGCGGCTCGCACACCCGCAAGCGTGACAGTGGCGGCGGGAGCAAGCAGTGCGACGTTCACGGTGAGCACCAGTGCTGTGAGTGCTTCGACTGCGGTTACGATCTCCGCGACTTACGCCGGTGTGAGCAAAACTGCTTCACTGACTGTGCAGCCGGCAACGCCACCAGCGGTAACACTCAATTCGTTGGCGCTGAATCCAACAAGCGTGGTTGGCGGAAATTCTTCGACCGGCACGGTGACGCTCAGCGGTCCTGCACCGGCCGGCGGCGCGCAAGTTGCGCTTTCCAGCAGCAACACCACGGTGGCCCGGACACCCGCGAGCGTGACGATTGCCGCTGGAGCAAGCAGCGCGACGTTTACAGTCAGCACCAGCGTTGTAAGTGCATCAACCACTGCGAACATTTCCGCGACTCGCGCTGGAATCAGCAAAACCGCGTCGCTGACGGTCAAGCCTGTGCCTCCGCCGTCTCCAACACCTACTTCATTGACACTTAGTCCAGCCAGTGTGGTGGGGGGAAATGGTTCCACAGGCACTGTGACACTCAGCGGCCCTGCCCCGGCGGGCGGCGCGCAAATCGCGCTTTCCAGCAGCAACACAAGCGTGGCTCGAGTGCCTGCGAGCGTGACCGTAGCTGCGGGTGCCACCACCGCGACGTTTACGGCCAGCACCAGCGTGGTCACGGCATCCACGGCGGTGACTCTCTCTGCTGCTTACGGCGGAGTGACTAGGTCCGCTTCGCTGACCGTGCAGCCCGTGCCCGCACCTGCGCCGACGCTCAGTTCGTTGACGCTGAGTCCGACGAGCGTGGTTGGCGGCATGCAAGCGTCCCGCGGTACTGTGACTTTAAGCGCGACTGCTCCGGCTGGAGGTGCGCAGATTACCCTTTCCAGTAGCAGTGGTGCAGCCAGCGTACCTGCAAGCGTATTCATACCCGCGGGCGCCAGCAGCGCAACTTTCACCGTCAATACGTCCGCCGTACTGATCTCCACTTCGGCCACGATCTCGGCCCGATACAATGGCACGACGCGGACGGCAACACTCGGAGTGCTCCTCTAGACGGAGCGCCTTCACAATCGGCTGGATTTCGGTAACCGCGCGCAGCCCGCAAGCCGCGTCATTGCGGCTTTGGCGGAGGCTCGGATACAATCGCTTATTTGCTTGTTGCCAGAAAGGCCTAGCCGAGACGCGATGCACGAAATCCATCTGCACAACACCCTTTCCGGAAAAGTCGAACCGTTTGTCACGCTGAAACCCGGGCAGGTGGGGATGTACACCTGCGGGCCGACGGTCTACGACTACGCGCACATCGGCAATTACCGGACGTTTGTGTTTCAGGACATTCTGCGGCGATTTCTGAAGTGGCGCGGGTTCCAACTAAACCACGTGATGAACCTCACCGACGTGGACGACCGCATCATCGCGAACGCGGCCGCGGCCGGAGTGGGCATTCGGGAATACACGGAAAAGTTTGTGCAGGCGTTTTTTGCGGATTGCAAGACACTGAGCATCGAGTCGCCAGAGCACTGGATTCGCGCGACGGATCACATTGACGACATGGTGGCGCTGATCGAGAAGCTGCAGAAGAATACGTACACGTACCCGAGCGAAGGCTCGATCTATTACCGCATCATGAAATTCCCGGAGTACGGGAAACTTTCGAAGGTGGATTTGTCGGGCATTCAGGCCGGTGCGCGAGTGGACAACGACCGCTATGAAAAGGAGAGCGCGCGGGACTTCGCGCTTTGGAAGGCGCCGAAGCCCGGCGAGCACTTCTGGGAAACTCCGATTGGCGCGGGGCGGCCTGGCTGGCACATCGAATGCTCCGCGATGGCGATGAAATATCTGGGCGACACGCTGGACATTCACACCGGCGGCATCGACCTGGCATTCCCGCACCATGAAAACGAAATCGCGCAGAGCGAGGCGGCGACAGGGAAGCAGTTTGTACGCTATTGGCTGCACGCCGAGCACCTGCTGGTGGAAGGCGAGAAAATGTCCAAGTCGCTGGGGAATTTCTTCACCCTGAGGGATCTTTTCGCCAAGGGTTACAAGCCGTCGGCGCTGCGATTCGCGCTGGCGAGTGTTCCGTACCGCCGTCAGCTGAATTTTACGTTTGATGGATTGCAGCAGGCGACGAGCTCCGTAGAACGCCTGCGGAATTTCGCGGCGCGATTGAAGAATGAAAAATTCCCTGCCGGTAATCAGCCTGGAATGGCCGAGCGCATCGCGAAGGCCGCGGACGATTTCGACGCCGGGCTTTCCGATGACCTGAACACGGCGCAGGCACTGGCGGCGGTATTCGATTTTGTGCGTGAGGCGAATACCGCGATGGACAAGGGCGAGTTTCGACAGGGCGACGTTGCCGCGGCGGTGGAGTTTTTGGC
>DATLVJ010000433.1:0-9184 GCA_035577585.1 Candidatus Limnocylindrales bacterium | reverse complement strand
CCGCAGGTCCGCTTCCTGGAATTCATCACCCGCGAGGCCTCCAAATATTCCGCGTTCAAGCTGGTGATGCATGCCAATGCGACAAAGCTGTTGAAAGCAAATGGAACTGTGCGCGGAGTTCACTATCTTGCGCCAGACGGTGCACATGAAATCCGCAGCCCGCTTACGGTTGGCGCCGACGGTCGATTTTCGCTGTTGCGCCGGCTGGCCGGGTTCGAACCCATCAAGACTTCGCCGCCCATGGACGTGCTGTGGTTCCGGCTTCCTAAAATATCCGGGGAACCTGAAATCGTGGGCGGCGCGTTCGGCGGAATAGGAGGCGGACGCATCTTCATTCTTCTGGAGCGCAACGAATACTGGCAGGCGGGACTCGTTTTTCCCAAAGGGCAATACCAGCAAATCCGAAATGCTGGCGTAGAGGCCGTTCGCAGGAGTATCGCCGAGATCGAACCTCGCTTTGCGGCGCACGCCGAGTCGCTCTCGGACTGGCACCAGATCACCTTGCTATCCGTCGAATCCAGCCGCTGCCCGCTGTGGCACAAGCCCGGCTTGCTCCTGATCGGCGATGCAGCCCACGTGATGTCTCCCGTCGGTGGAGTGGGCATCAACTATGCGATTCAGGACGCGGTGGTTGCCGCCAATGTTCTTTCGGCGCGTCTGAAATCCGGCCGCGTTTCTGACAGCGACCTCGCCGAGGTGCAGCGCCAGCGCGAGTGGCCGACCCGGGTCATCCAGGCAATGCAAGCATTTTTGCAAAGGCGCGTGATCGCCGGAGCCCTGAATACCGGCCAGGCTGGGAACGTGCCATGGCAGCTTCGATTGTTTGCCAAGATTCCGATTGTGCGCGACCTTCCGGCTCGCATGATCGCGTTCGGACCGCGCCGGGTGCGCCTCAGGGAAGGTTAAGCTCTTCACGAAAATCTCGGTGCCCGGCGATGGAATGTGCAGAGTGTGCTTAAGCCGCCATCACTGATTCGTTTCGCATGTTATACTTCGCGCCGTCTGTTCGGGGGAAACCACATGCTTCGAAAACTCATACTGCTCTTTTTCGCGTCTGTATTGCCTGCCGCCGCACAAACGATTGCAATTCGCGCGGGGAATCTAATCGATCCCGGGAAGGGCACGGTCAGCAAGGATCAAGTGATTCTTGTCGAAAACGGTAAAATCACCGCCGTCGGTACCGGCCTGGCCATTCCGAAAGACGCTCAGGTTGTCGATCTTTCCAAAGAATGGGTGATGCCTGGCCTGATTGACGCGCACACGCATCTCACGCTCACGGAAATTCCCGGGAAGGCTCCGTTCGAGGCCTCCTACATCAAAGAGGGTTCGCCGTTCCGCGCCCTTCGCGGTTTGCACAATGGCCAGATCATTCTTCAAGCGGGATTCACTACGGTGCGCGAAGTCGGCAACGAAGCCAATTACGCTTGCACCGATTTAAAAGCCGCTTTGAAAGAGGGCTGGTTCGACGGCCCCACACTGCAGTGCGTGGGCAAAATCATTGGTCCCTTCGGCGGGCAATCGGGCCACATTCCGCCGGAGCAGGGTGAGTTCTGGAAATTTGAATACCTCGATGCGGACTCTCCCGATGCCATCCGCCGCGCGATTCATGAAAATATTTATTACGGCGCCGACGTCATCAAGCTGGTGGCAGACAACAGTGCGTTTCACTATTCGGAAAACGATATTCGCGTCGCCGTCGACGAATCCCACAATGCCGGCCGCCCGGTCGCCGTCCACGTTTACGGCGGCCCCGCGGCGGACAATGTGATTCGCGGCGGCGCCGATTCAATCGAGCATGGGTTCGAACTGAGCGACGACCAACTTCGGTTAATGAAGGAGAAGGGCACGTTTCTCGTGGGGACCGACTTCCCTACTGCGCATCTCGCCGGCCTCAGCCCCTCCAACGACACGCTCGCCAACGCCGACGTTCTCGGCAAAAAAATCATCGACCGCCTCGGCCGCGCGCATCGCATCGGTGTGAAGATGGCGTTTGGTTCCGACACCGTCACCGAAATGCCCGGCCGCACTCGCGCCGACATGATGCTCGACTATCTCGCCGTGTGGCGCGCGGCTGGTGTTCCTCCCGCCGATATCCTGAAGGCCATGACCAGCAACGGCGCGGACCTCCTGCGCATGGCAAAGGAGCGCGGCGCGATCTCTCCCGGCCTCTTTGCCGACATTATCGCCATGCCGGTGGACCCGTTACAGGAGATCGAGGCGCTGCGCAAAGTGAACTTCGTGATGAAGAACGGAAAGATTATTCGGATGATCAGTCCGCTTCCAGTGAAGGGAACGCTCTAGCCTCGCCCAATGTGGCCTTGTGCACCAGGAAATCACTGCCCGGAATAACGCTGCTCTTTCCAGGGATCGCCATAGGCGTGGTAGCCGTTGCGTTCCCAAAAGCCCAGCCGGTCGTGGTCGAGTAGCATGAAGCCGCGCACCCACTTCACGCTTTTCCATGCGTAGAGATGCGGCACAATCAGGCGCAGGGGTCCGCCGTGCTCAGCCGTCAGCGGCTCGCCATCGTGTTCGAAGGCGAAGAGCACGTCTGGCCGCAGCAAATCCTTCAGTGGGATATTCGAAGTGTAGCCCTCTTCGGCGAGCACAAGAGCGTATTCGGCTTCCGGCTTGGCCTTCGCGCGGCCCAAAACATCTGTGAACCGGACGCCTTTCCAACGGTTGTCCAAACGGCTCCAGCGTGTCACGCAATGAAAATCGCTGGTAGATTCGACTTGCGGCAGCGTGCGAAACTCATCCCAAGTCAGGCGCAGCGGGGTGTCCACCAAGCCGCTGATCTTGAAATCCCATTTGGCGGCGTCAAAATGCGGCACGCTTCCGTAGTGCAGAACGGGCCATTTGATTGTGAGTGATTGTCCGGGAGGCAGCCGTCCTTCGGCCTTCGCCTGCTTTTCCTTCGCGCGCCGCCCGCCATCATCTCCAAAAATCGGCATGCCACCACCTCTGCCCTATTAGAGTCCGCTCCCGGCGTTTGGTTTCAATCGCGATTATCCCGTATACGTTAGCGCGCAATTCGCTGGATTTGTGCTACTTTGGGCGTCTGCCCTTTCGCCACTGCCGCCCGGTTAGCAAGGAGGCTTTCGATGGCAACACCTGCTCCGCTCAGCGATTTGAATCGCCGCTTCGAAATCGCTGGTATTGCCAAGGTTGTGGATGGCCGCGGCGGACTGCCCTGCGTACGGATCAGCTCGCCGCGGGCTTCCGGTGAAATTTATTTGCACGGAGCGCACGTCACCTCGTGGCAACCGGCCGGGGCCGCAGAAGTCCTGTACGTCAGTTCGAAATCGAAGTGGCAAGATGGGACGGCAATTCGGGGTGGCGTTCCGGTCTGCTTTCCGTGGTTTTCCACGCGCGCGGACGATCCGCGTTCCCCGGCGCACGGACTGGTGCGGACAAGATCCTGGCAACTCGAAGGCATTACCCACGCCGACCACGATGTTACCGTCGCGCTGTCCACGACTGCTGATGAATCCACCCGGAAGACGTGGTTTGGCGATTTCCACCTGCTTTTCTGCGCCACGTTTGGCGAGCAACTGCGTCTTGAGCTGATTGTCACCAATCACGGCACCACTTCAATCCGGTTCGAGGAGGCTCTGCATTCCTATTTTCGCGTCAGCGACATTGAAGCGGCACGGATGCGGGGGTTGAATGGCGTGGCTTACATTGACAAGACGAATGCCGGGCGCGAAAAGCACCAGCACGGGGACATCACGATTTCCGCCGAAACCGATCGCATTTATCGCAATACGCTTGCGACAGTGGAAATCGAGGAACCCCCGGCCCGGCGCCGCATTCTCGTCGCCAAGGAAGATTCCCGCGACACCGTGGTCTGGAATCCATGGTCGGAAAAAGCAAAGGCCATGGCCGACCTCGGCGCCGACGAGTGGCGGCAATTCGTTTGCGTCGAAACCTGCAATGTCGGCGACCACGCGATCAACCTGGCGCCAGCGCAGGCGCACACGATGACTGCCCTAATCTCTCTAAGTACCCTGTAAAACCGCGGCCAAGTTACTCACCTAACTTTTTACATCAGTGCATCCTTGGTTCTCCGCTTCATTGTGCGTGCTATCATTCTTCTATCAACTCCATCGAAAGCGAACCCTCTATGCCCGCACGCATTCTCGACGGCCTGAAAATTCGCGACGAAATTTTTGTTGAACTAACAGGCGAGATCGCCAAGCTCCATGCGCAAGGCGTCCGGCCTGGACTTGCCGCCGTTCTTGTGGGGGAAAACCCAGCGTCGCAGATCTATGTCAAAAGCAAGATCGCCGCGTGCGAGCAGCTCGGCATGGCCAGTTGGATGCACACTCCACCTGCCAACGTCTCCACGGATTACATGTTGCAACTGGTGCGCGACCTGAACGCGGACGACAACGTGGACGGAATTCTCATCCAGCTTCCGCTGCCATCACAGATCGATTCGAAACGCGTACTCGAAGCCGTGGATCCGGCGAAAGACGTCGATGGCTTCCATCCCGTCAGCATGGGCATGCTGGTCAGCAACCGGCCCGGACTCGTCGCCTGCACTCCCGCGGGCTGCATGGAAATGCTTCGCCGAAACAAGATTCCCATCGAAGGCGCGAACGCCGTGGTCCTTGGCCGCAGCGACATTGTCGGTAAACCCATGGCGCTTCTGCTGCTGCACGCCAACGCCACTGTCACGATTTGCCATTCGAAGACGCGCGATCTTCCCGACGTGATTCGGCGCGCCGATATTCTGGTCGCCGCGATCGGCAAAGCGGGATATGTGCAGCCCGATTGGATCAAGCCTGGGGCGGCGGTGATTGACGTTGGAACCAACAAGGTGACCGAGGCCGCCGAGGCCGCGGAACTGCTTCGGAATTTTCCCGAGCGACTTGAGAAATTCCGCTCGAAAGGCAACGTCTTGATCGGCGACGTTCACCCGGACGCCATCCAGGTGGCAGGCGCGCTTTCGCCTGTTCCCGGGGGAGTAGGCCCCATGACCATCACCATGTTGATGAGCAACACGGTGAAAGCCGCGCGACTCCGCCGCGGAACGAGCGCCGCAGTCGCGCGCTCGTGAACTTGTTCTTAATTATCTTCAGGTGTTGCAGGGCCCGCCTCCGATTGCCCTGACGACGGAAGGTATGCTGACCGAGACTTCAAAGGAGTTGCGCTCCTGAATGTTGAAACTTGGCCTAACCGGCGGGATCGCCAGCGGGAAGAGCACCGTGGCGGCCATTCTTCGCGAACTTGGATTCCCCGTTTTGGACGCCGACTCCATCTCCCATCGGCTGATGGAACCCGGCCAGATTGCTCACGACGAAATTCTGCAAGTGTTCGGGGCCGATCTCGCCGACTCGTCCGGCCAAATCGATCGCCACAAGCTGGCATCCATCGTGTTCGCCGATCCAGCGAAACTCGCAAAACTCAACGCCATCCTGCATCCGCGGGTTGACGGGATTATTTTCAAGCAACTCGAAGACTGGCAAAAAAGCGGCGCTCACTCGGCCGGCTTCGTGGAGGCCGCGTTGCTAATCGAAGCGGGCATGGCCGCAAGGCTCGACGGCCTGGTCGTCGCCTGGTGCACGCCGGAGCAGCAACTCGAACGCCTTCGCGCCCGAGGGATGAGCGAAATCGAAGCCCAGCGCCGCATGGCAGCGCAGCTTCCGATCGAAGAAAAATGCAAACGCGCCACGTACTCGATCGATTGCTCCGGCACGCTCGAAGAAACCCGCGCCCAGGTCCAGGCGCTAGCGGCGAATCTTCACAAGCGGCCGGCCAATTGAAGCGCCACCGGCGGCTTCCAATCGCTACTTCGTTACGGTCGTAAAGAAAGAATTTCTGCCGGACCGCAAATCCTTTCCGTAGCCGAAGACGACCTGTACTCCCCCGAGCACGCGAATTTTCGCCTGCACTCCGGTGTCCCAAGACCATTTCGGCGATCCAAAAAATCCCGAAGGGTCATAGGTTTTTCCCGTGTCGAGGAATGGGCCCGCCTTCATTGTGAAAATTCCATTGCGGTAGACGATTTTGTCCGTCTCCGCATTCACCAGCAGATAGTTTCTGCCGAGCGGCGCGTCTCCCTTTTGCCCGTCCTGCAACCCGGGATGCCCCCGCAGCCACAAAGGAGTGTCGCGGTCGAATCCCAGGGTGAACAACTCGTCGAACGGGACATCTCCGATGGTGCGGCCGCCATGTAAACTCATCTGCGTTTCGAAATCGTCGCCGCGGGCTTTTGGGAGCCAACGCGCCGCCAGAGTGCCCTGCAGCTGTCCGTATCTTCCCAGCGGGTCGCGGAAAAATGTCCCAAATTCACCATTTGCCCTGGAATTCAAGGTAAACCGCCGCTCTGGAAACCGGATAAGCCATCGCTGAACGTTCGATCGCAGCGCAATCGCCGATCCACTCGTAAAAAACGGCGAGGCAGCGGGCGCGATTCCAAACACGTTACGAAATTCCCGGTAGCTGTACTCCACGCCCGCGCTCCACTCCCAACGGCCGCTCTCAATGAATCGCATTTCCGCACCCGCCGCGGCTTTTTCAAGGTTCAGCCTAGCGGGTGAGGAACTTCCAGGAATAAAGGTGTTGGCGATATTCCAGTTTTCATTGCGTCCGTCGAAATAAATCCGGAAGCGCACCGCTGGATTTTGAAACACCGGTGCGGCAAGCTCGGAGAACACGCGCCGCTTCTCGTCGTCCCACCGATAAGACGAAACCCAATTCACGCCCGCGCGCGCCAGGTTATAAAACTCCGGGTCAATCGCCTGGTAGGGCGCGTCGCGCAGCAGCGAAACCAACCCTTCCCATTTCGAACTGCCCCAGACGTTCCGTTCCGCTGCGTGGAATCCGAGGTCAAACGAGCCATCATCGTGGGCCCTTAAATCGAAACGCATCACGGGATACAAATCCAACGCCCGCAACCGGGCCTGCGTGGTCAAAAATTGATCTCCTTGCCATTCGCCGCCGCGTGCAAACGCAAAGGCGCGATCCAGCACCAGGGGTTGCAACCTCAGTTTCGGCTCGAAGGTGAGGTCTTCCAGTTTCGGCTTCCCCGCGCGGTTCCAATACTGCAGCGCCGCTTCCAGATTTCCTTCCTGGAAATAAATCGATGCCAGAAAGTTGTTGGCGTAGTCATCTTTGGGATTCATTGCCAGAGCCTGGCGCAATTCGCGTTTCGCCTCTGAAAATCGCTTCTCCCGGTACGCGATCCCTGCCAATTCGACCGGAAAGCGCGGATCACCCGGAGCCTTCGCGAGCCCCACCGTAAACGCCGCCTTCGCTTCTTCCCACCGCTGCAAATGCGCCAGCGCCAATCCGCGAAACAGCAACAGGTCGGCAGGCTCCTCCGGCGATTGCTCGACCGCACGCACCACGCCGTCCCAATTCCCCGCATCGTAAAGTTTTTTTGTTTCGGAAACTTTCTCGGCGGCCGGATTGCCGGCTTGCGGCAGAACGCGAGTAGGAACGAAAAGAAGCAGAAGAAGAAAAATCAATCGACGCTTCGCGGGACGGCAAGCAAGGTCCAATGCTCGGTGGGCTTCCATTCCGACTCGAATCCCTCTCTTGAAAGCCGCAGCATTTTCCGCTGCGCCGGATCGTTCACGTAAATGGTACCCCGCGCTGTGTCGATTCCCACCACAACCACATAGTGCAGCGGTCCATGCGGCCCGCTGGCCTTCAAACTCACAATCAAGGGCCGCCCGCGCTCCAGGTGACGCGCTAGTTCGTTCCAATCGCCCAGGAACGCAAACGTCCGGTATCCGGCGCCCTCAAAATACTGTTTCATCGCGCTTGCCGGAATTCCCTCTTTTGCCGGCGAATAAAGCGCCGCCTGTATTTTCGCCGCATCCGCGACATCGGCCGGGCCGCGTCCCGTTTTCTTCTCCCAATACTCCATCACCATGGCGATCGCGGCCGATCCGCAACCATTCTTCACCTGCGCCACAAAAGGCACGTCGATCCACAGGCTGGGCGTTTCCGCGGCAAGCGCAAAACTTACGCCAGCCGCCGAAAACAGCACCAGCCCGAGGATGCGACGCAGTTTCATCTCAACGCACGGCCACTATAATCAGAATTAACGCCGCAACGCACACCAGGATGATCAGCAGGTCACGATCAGAGAGCTTTCCCGCCGCAAAATCCCGCTGCGTCCTCTCCGCCCGCGCCGAAAGTCGCGCTAGGTCTTCGTCATCCAGTTGGCCCACCGCGTTTTTCACTTCCTGGGGATCCATGTGCGCCGATTTCAGCGCCTGCTGGGCCTCTTTCGACGACAGGAACCCGTCCAACTGCTGGACATGCTGCTGCCGGGTAGCCGATGCGTCGGCAGCATCCTTCTGAATCTCGACCGGTGAGACCACATGATCCTGGGCCAACGAGGCCCCAGGGGACGTCAGAATGAGTCCCAACAGCAACACCAAGACAGGTCCGACGGCGCTAAATAGCGACCTCTTCATCTCTCCTCCAATGAACAAATGTAGTGGGGCTGGTCCTTTCAGTCTAACAACCGCCGCCGCGTCCTGTCACCCTTTGCGGTCCTTTTCCGATCCATCGTCAAGGCTTTTGAAGGGGGCTCAATCCCAGCGCCGGTGGCGCGGCAGATGCCGTGCCCCTCATTTCCCTAGCCTCATGGAACAACCTGTGGCAATCTATTGAGCATGGGAAACAAAGACAGAGGCAAGCGCGAAGTAAAGAAACCAAAGAAAACCACCCCAAAACTCCCGCCGGCACGCCGCGACGCCAGCCCCATCCCCACCCATATCATCAAGAAAGTCGGCGAATAGACATCCGAACAATCAGCTGAGCGGTTTGTCGTTTGTGGTGTCTCCGGTCTTTCTATTAGGAGAGAATTGCGGCGTCAATTGTCCTTAGGTGAGTCGATAGCAGTGCGTTGTTGCTACAAGCCGTCACCGGGGCATCTTTGCTTCCCTCTTCGCTCTTCCGCTACAATCTTGGGCTTGCCCTCTTGCCCTGAGGGTCCGAGGTGACCGGATGAGTGGTCTGTTGAATACGTGTGTGCGTCTCCGCCGGCTGTTGCTGCAGTCCGGAAGCGGGGCAATGATTTTTTTGACGCTGGCTTCCCTGCCCCTGGCGGCGTTTGCTGACGCGCAGCAGCGGCGCGAACACGAGCCCAACTCCGTTTATGCCCAGCGGCGCGCCAGGCTAGCCGCCATGGCGGACGCGCCGATCATCCTCACCGGACTTA
>DATLVJ010000432.1:0-3088 GCA_035577585.1 Candidatus Limnocylindrales bacterium | reverse complement strand
CTTGCCGCGCATTCACCGCAACTCGCTCTCCCATCAATTTGAAAAAATCCCCCTGGGCATCCACGCGCAATCGCAACGGTTGAGCGGCACCCGGCACACCCGCCGGAAAAGCAGCCCGCAGTTCCCGGGCGCGTTGCAAGTTCATCGCACTCTCGAAAAGGAAAGCATATCCCGATAGCCACTGCGGTAAAAGAGAATCGGCAGGTTGTGCTTCCCTTTGCAGCAACACGTTGGCCATCGTGTCGCGATCGAGCGCCAGCCACAACGCTTCCCGAAGCTGGTCGGATGCGGGCGCACGGAACTCGTCGTCAAACCGCAACGCCACCAGCGTCCGCGGCGCGGAAGTCCAAATGCGCAATCCTTCCTGCCGACCTTTGCGCACCAGGTCTGGGGCGATTTCGGCAATGTCCGCTTTTCCCACTTGCAGGTCGAGAAGCTGGCGCAGAGGCGGTTCACCTAAGGTAACTTCCACAAAATCGACAAACGGCCGCCCCGACCATGTTCCCTCATTCGCCTGGAATTTTATTCTCGGCGGCTTGATCGCCAACGGATTCGCTTCCGCAGGCGCGGCGGCGACCGATTCCAATACAAAAAAGGGACCGGTCCCCAACAGCGTGGCATCCGGCCTCCTGCGAAAAATAAAATTCGAGCCGGAAGCGAGTTGCTCGAGAAGATCGGGAGCGGGATGCGCGGCACGGATCGCAACGCCGTTTTCAGCGGCGATCACCTCAAACCCCTTTCCCAGAGAGCCTTGCAGCGATGCGACTACGTCGGCCGGTGTAAGAGGCGACCCGTCGGAGAACTGCACTGCGGGGCGCAGCTTGAACTGCCAATACCGGGCTGCCGCGTCGCGCGACCAACCCGTGGCCAGCGCCGGCTGAAACTTGGCGTGGTCATCCAGCGTGACCATCCGGTCGTAGACAAGGCTGGCAAGTTTTTCGCTCGCCGCCGATGAAAGCGATCCAGGAGTCCATTCGCGCGGATCGAGCGAAACGCTCGCCGCACGCAATTTCACATGCAGCGTGCCGCCATACCGCGGCCGTTGTGCCGTCTGCGCGCCGATGCAGGCCGGCAAGGCGACCGCGAAGCTAATTGCCGCAAGCCAGCGTAATTTTGTAAATCTCATAAGTTCCAGTTCGCAAATTTTGGGAGATCACCAGCGCCCCGGCGGGATTCTGCGCCCCGTTAGTGCCGAGTATTGGGCCAGGAAATTCACTCAGCACCGCTGCGCTGCTTTCCCGCTGAGCTCCCTCAGGAACCACTTGCAATACTTGTCTTCCATTTGGTTCACCGCCGGAGCTGAGTAACTTCCAGTTACTTCCGTCGCAAGGTGAAGCCAGCAGAGTCGGCCTGCGCCAAGGGGATTGTTGCGCTGCATAATTTTTCTCCGCCCGGCATATCACGTCGGCGGGCGCTTCCCAGGAAAATTCACAGGCCTTGCCGGAAAGCTCCACGGACATCAAACTTCCCCGCGCCTTCAGCTCCGCGCGAGGGTCGCGGGTGGGCTTCAAGTTCGCGGCGTTCAACGAAACGCTCTGTTTCACGGCGCCCTTCGAATCCACGCGGAGGGCCAGGAGTTCAAAATTCCTGTAAAACAAAAGGTCAAGATTTCCCGCTTCGCCATTTCCCTGCGGAGCTGCATCCAAAATGCGATCGGCGCTTTCGTAAATCAGCTGCCGCTCCAATCGGACTGGCGCCACCGGAGGCGTCCCGGGCGGCAGCAGCGCGCGCGCGACAGCAACAATTCGAATTTCATCACGATCTGAGACACGCGTCCTAGCCGTCAGCACAATTTGCGTCGGCGTTTCCGCCGCGAAAACAGCCAGAATTGGCGCTCCCGAATCTTCCACCAGGCTCAGCGACCGTTTTTCGATTTCCCCTTTCACGATCTCTTGCCAATGAGCGCTCTCTCCCTCAGACCAGTTCGCATCCGCATGCCATTCCAGCCGCAATGCACCGCGCAACCCCGGTATCGAAGCGACGCGTTCCGCAAGCTTCTGCGCGGCGTCCCGCAACGCCGCGTCGTTATCCACTTCCGCGGCGACGGTGTAGCAGCAAATAGCCGCCAACCCGGCGAGCGGAATCACGATCAATGAAAAATAGAAATGCTTCGAAAATAGTTTACCGTCCGTTTTTCCGAATAGTTGCACGCTCGCCCCGCCGCGCCGCGCTCCAAATTCTTTGTGTTAGTGAGCGCGGTAATCCTTGAACAGATCCAGCCGGTTCAGCAGCCGGATCATCACCTGCGTATACGCGAGATATTCCGAAAGGCTTTCGTCGGAAATGTTGTAAAGCGCCTTGCGCCGCGCTTCCCGCAGGGTGACGAAGTCCTCGGCTTTCAGCGTGGCCACCGCGCTGTTCTGAAACGCCGTCCGGTCCGCAATTCCGTATATGGGCTCGCTCTCGGACACTATTTTCGTCAGTTCGTCCTGCGCCGGCTTCTTCTCGCGCATCTGCTTGTCGAACTCCGCGCCGCGCGTGCTCATCACCTCGTCGAATTCTTGCCGTGAGTGCGGCAAACCGGCGATGATTTGCAGCACCTGCTCGCGCGTCCATTTTGGATTCGCAAACTCCGCTGGGTCCGGCGCCTGATATTGCATCACCGATTGAATATCGTTGCGGCGATAGTCTTCTTTCACTTCGGCGAGGCCGCTCCACGTACTAAGAGCCCGAAACGCTTCCTCGGTCATCTGTTCAGCGAGCAGATGCGCCGCGGCGGGGCGCACAAACACCTCTTGCGCCTGCAGTTGCGCAATCAACGCCTTGCTGGCTTTCGCGGAATCCATGCTCCCGTACAAAAAGAGCGCCGCGGTATCCGAGTCGAGATCCAGGGAGTGTTCGGAAATGTGAATGATCGCATTCGGAAAGAACAGCAGCCTCGCCGCAAGGGATTGGATATTTACACCACGCTGCCCCAGCTCTAAGGCCAGCGAGAGATAGTTAGCCGGGTCGGTCTCCTGAAAATCGGTCTGCGCCAGAGCGTCCTTGACCAGATTCAGCGACTCCGGAGATTTATCGAGCTGAAACAGAAATGAAGCCGCATCAAACTGAAAAATGTGATCATTCTTTTCCGCCGTCAGCATCTCCT
>DATLVJ010000431.1:0-2952 GCA_035577585.1 Candidatus Limnocylindrales bacterium | reverse complement strand
GGATAGCTGACCCAATACGGCGCGGGAACGATGACTTCGTCGCCGGCCTGCACAAGAACGCTGATGACATTAAAGATCGAGTGCTTGCCTCCGACGTTCGTCACGCACTCCTTCGGTTCGTAGCTGGAGCCGAGTTCGCGTTCGTGCCATGCGCAGATGGCTTCGCGCAACGGCATGACACCGGGCGTGGCCGTATATTTCGTTTTGTTGTCGTTGATGGCCTTAATCGCGGCCTGCTTAATGTGGTCCGGCGTCGGAAAATCCGGCTCGCCCGGACCGAAGTCAGCAATGTCCACGCCCTTAGCCTTGAGCTGATCCGCTGCGGCGATGACGGCGGCGGTCGGCGAGATTTGTATTCGGTTGATGCGGTCCGTGAGTTGCACTGCTTCTCCTTGTGAACTACAAGATCCTCAGGAAATCTTTGCCTTGAGTCGCTCTTCAACGATTGGCGGCACGAGGCCCGTAAGCGGCGCACCAAGTTGCGCGATTTCGCGCACAAGCTTCGAACTTAGGTAGCTGTAGGTCAGCCCCGGCAACATGAACACTGTTTCGAGCCGGCCTTCAAGTTTTCGATTCATCAGCGCCATTTGCAATTCATATTCGTAGTCGCTGACAGCCCGAATGCCACGAAGAATCACGCCCGCGCCGCGTTTGCGTGCATAGTCGACGAGAAGGCCGCCAAAAACGTCCACCTCGACGTCCGGCCACTGCTTAGTGACTTCGCGCAACATTTCGACACGTTCCTTCACCGAAAAGAGCGGCTTCTTCTCAGCGTTCTGCAGAACGGCGACGATGAGCAGATCAAACATTTTTTCGCCGCGCTCGATAAGGTCGAGGTGGCCGTTGGTGACGGGGTCGAACGAGCCGGGATAGATCGCGATTGATGTTTTCATTGTGTTGCGTCTGCTCAGGGATTTTAACTCAGGCGGATGCGGAAGCGTGCCGCAATCTTGCCGCTGCGCGGGGCCGCCACAGTCCGAAATGGACGCATAGAAAAAGCACTTCGCATCGAGGCCCAAGTGTGCCACTATCCTCTGGTTTGCCGCTACATAGCAGTAAAGTCTAGCGGTCTCAGCTACAAATCTTCGGAGGATTGGACTCACAAATGTCATTGCGCGCCACGGGGAGACGATTGGCCATGTTGTTAGTGATGGGCTTGCTGGACACAGCGAACGCTAGACCGCAAAATGCGCCGGCGCTGAATTTGATGCCATGGCCGACAAGCGTTCAAAACGGAACCGGCGCTCTGAAGATTGACGCATCGTTCGGCGTCGCGTTCACCGGGTACAACGAGGCTCGCCTCGATCGAGCCGGACAGCGATTCTTATTGCAGTTGCAGAGGCAAACTGGCCTTCTCATTTCCGGCAAAACGGTGGAACCGGCAAAGGCGACGTTGGTTGTGCATACGGATCACGCTAGCAAGGATGTTCAGGAACTGGGTGAGGACGAAGCCTACGTACTCGAAGTAACGCCCGCGGGCGCAAAATTGAATGCGGCGAATCCGCTCGGGGTATTGCGCGGCCTGCAAACTCTTCTCCAACTAGTGGATGTGTCGCCGGATGGATTTGCTGCGCCAGCAGTGAGCATAAAGGACCAGCCGCGATTTGGCTGGCGCGGCCTGTTGATTGATTCGAGCCGGCACTTTACGCCTATGGAAGTGCTCAAGAGAAATCTGGACGGAATGGAAGCGGTGAAGATGAACGTCTTCCATTGGCACATCTCGGACAATCAGGGATTTCGCGCCGAGAGCAAGAAACTGCCGAAGCTGCATGGTTTGGGATCGGGTGGAGCGTATTACACGCAGAACGAAATTCGCGAGTTGATTGCGTATGCGCGCGACCGCGGGATCCGCGTTGTTGCGGAATTTGATATGCCCGGCCACAGCAGTTCGTGGTTTGTCGGGTACCCAGAAATAGCCAGCACGCCGGGGCCGTTCAAGATCGAAGAAGAATGGGGAGTGATGGATCCGGCGATGGATCCCACCAACGAGAAGACATACAAGTTGCTGGACGTCTTCATCGGAGAAATGACCAAACTGTTTCCTGACCACTATTTCCACATCGGCGGAGACGAAGTGAATGGAAAGGCATGGGACGCAAATCCAAAGGTTCAGGAATTCAAGAAGGCGCACAACTACAAGACGAATGACGAGCTGCAAACCTATTTTAGCCAGCGCGTGCAGAAGCTAGTAAACAAACACGGGAAGGCGGCGGTTGGTTGGGACGAGATTTTTGTTCCCGGCGCGCCGAAGGATATTGTGATTCATTCGTGGCGGGGGTCGAAGGCGTTGGCCGCGGCGGCGAAGGAGGGCTATCAGGGAATTCTTTCGAACGGATATTACATCGACCTGATGTGGAGCGCGGCCCGGCACTATACGGTCGATCCACTAAGCGGCGAAGCCGCGGATTTGACGCCCGACCAAAAGAAGTTGGTACTGGGTGGCGAAGCGACGATGTGGTCGGAATACGTCAATTGGGAAAATATTGACAACCGTATTTGGCCCCGGACGGCGGCAATCGCGGAACGCTACTGGTCACCGCAGTCCGTCACCGACGTGAATTCCATGTATGCGCGCCTGGACGTGATTAGCGAAAGGCTGGAGTGGGTCGGTCTCACGCATCGCAGCCAGCCTCGCAAAATGCTGCAGCGAATCGCCGGTCCGGCGACGCCGCAGGAGTTTGCCGCCTTAAAAGCCCTGGCTGACGTGGTGGAGCCGGTGAAGGATTACACGCGCGGCGAAACGACGTCGTACACGGCGATTACCACGACGCCCTTGAATCACATTGTGGATGCGGTCCCACCGGAGAGCGACGTTGCCCGCCGCTTTGATGAAAAAGTGAGCGCATTTGTTGGCGGTTCCTGCCGCGATGCGAATGTTGCTGCGCAATTACGTGCTCAACTGACAAAATGGCGAGAAAACGATGCGGCTCTGCAATCGCTCGCGCAAAGGTC
>DATLVJ010000430.1:0-2096 GCA_035577585.1 Candidatus Limnocylindrales bacterium | reverse complement strand
CCAGCCGCCGCGCAACCCAACCCCGCACCCGTCGTCGTTCCACAATCCGAAACCCAAAGCGTCCCGGCGCCTTCCTATGAAATCACCGGCACTGCCCGAAGCGGAAAAACTCCGCTGCCCGGCGCCGCCGTAACCGCCTCGAACACCCTCACCGGGAAAAAATACTCCGCCGTCACCGACGCCGATGGCAAATTCACATTTGCAGGCGTCGTACGCGGCCGTTACGTCCTGCGCATCGAATTCATGGGCTTTTCTCTCTTCACTCAGGAAGTCGTTCTCAATCCCGCAAACCCTTCCGGAAAAATCGACGCCGAGCTCGTCCTGGCTTCGCGCCAGCTGGAACTATCGAACCAGGCAAACAGCGCCAGCCTCGCCGCCGGTCGTGGCTTCCAAAGCCTCGCCCTCGATAGCACTCTGTCGTCTCTTGCTTCCGGCAACGCCGGTTTCGGCGGGCCCGCCGCATCGCAAAACTCCACTGACTTCTCCTCATTGCCGCTGAATGGCGCCGGCGCCGAAGCTCCTACCGAATCCATCAGCATCAGCGGCGCGCAAGGCCGCACCCAGGATTTCGGCGGCGGCAGTGAACAAGAGCTCCAGGATCGCATCCAGGAATTTCGCGATCGCATGCAACGCGAAGGGTTTGGCGGGCTCGGCGGCGGCCAGCTTGGAGGAATGGGTGACGGCCCCATCAGGATCGGCCGCATGGGAGGCCGCGGCTTCAATATCAATCAGCCCCATGGCGTGCTCTATTTTTCCGACGGCAACTCCTCCCTCGACGCCGCTCCTTTTTCGCTCAGCGGATTTCCCATCGCCAAATCGCAATACAATCAGGCCCGCTTCGGCGCAAACATCGGCGGCCCTCTGAAAATTCCCAAACTCTTTGACGGCGGCAATAAATGGTTTTTCTTCGCCGGCTGGAATGGCTCGCGCGGCGACACTCCCTACGACGCCTTCTCCACCGTTCCAACCCTCGACGAACGCAATGGCAATTTCTCAAACGCCGCCTACAACAATGGCGCCCCCGTGCAGATCTTCAATCCCGTCAACGGCCAGCAATACCAATTCAATGGCGTGCTCGACGCGATTGATCCAACCATCTTCAGCACCGCCGCGAAATCTCTTCTCCAATTCATTCCCTTGCCCAATATCCCGCTGACTTCCACCGGCCAGAACTTTCACTTCGTCACCTCCGACGCCAGCAACTCCGACGCCGTCATTTTCCGGCTCGTCCACAATCTTGGCTCAAGCACTGGCCCAGGTCTTTTCCCCGGAGGTGGGGGCGGGGGAGGTGGACGCGGCGGCGGCCGTCGCCAGAACAACGTCAATTTCGGCCTCAACTGGTCGCGCAACTCCACCAACATCGTGAATCCATTCCCCTCGCTCGCCGGCGGCACTAGCTCTCAGGGACTCAACGCCACCGCCGGCTGGGTCTACGGCAAAAATCGCGCCACAAATAATCTCCGCTTCAACTACAACCACAATCACGTTTCCACAACCAATCTCTATTCCAACGTCACCGACGTCGCAGGCCCCGGCGGCGCCGGAATCACCGGCATCTCCAACGATCCCTTCGACTGGGGCCTCCCCGGCATCAGCTTCACTTCGTTCGGCGGCCTCAACGATCCGATACCCCGCCGCGAACTCGATCAGACCTATACCATCTCCGACACGCTCAACTGGAATCACGGCAAACACAATTGGCGCTTCGGTGGAGACTATCGCCGCATTCTTCAGAGTTTCCGCTCCTCCAGAAACGCCGAAGGTAGTTTCGTTTTCACCGGCTTCGCCACCTCGCAATACGCCTCCGGCAGCACGCAACCCGTCGCCAACACCGGCTATGATTTCGCCGATTTCCTCCTCGGTTTTCCCCAGCAGACTTCTCTCCAGTTCGGCGCCACCGCCTACAATTTCCGCGCCAACTCTTTCGATTTTTTCGCTCAGGACGACTGGCGCATTCTTCCGACCCTCTCGCTCAACCTGGGCCTGCGCTACGAATACATCGGCCCCTACACCGAGGCGCAGGATCGCATCGCTAATCTCGATGTCGGCCCGGGCTTTGCCACCGCGGCGCCCGTGGTCCCAACGGGCGCCTTGCT
>DATLVJ010000429.1:0-6966 GCA_035577585.1 Candidatus Limnocylindrales bacterium | reverse complement strand
AAGGATATAACGCCGGGGAGGGGGAGAGAAAGGCGGGGCGAGGCGGGAAGGGGTTCGACGACAAGCGACCCGTCGCGTAAAGGCATTCGGGACGCAAAAAGCGCGCCTCAGAAGCCGGGCCCAACAGCAGTTGGGCGCGAGGAGTAGGTGATACAATTTTCGCTCGATTGTGAGAAAGGAAGAATCTGTCGCCCCTCCGGGGCTTTGACGGTTTTTTTGTGGTGGACTCAGCGCTCACGCACTGGGCTAGATTCTGTCGCGCCGCTGGCGCTTGAAGAAGGGAGTCGGAAGTGATCGATGTGGGACTGGTGGGATTTGGGTTGGCGGGGCGGGGGTTTCATGCGCCGGTGATACAGGCGGTGGAGGGGTTGCGGTTGGCGGCGGTCGTGCAGCGGACGGGGGATGAGGCGAAGAAGATTTGTCCGGACGCACGGATTGTGCGGAGCATCGAAGAGTTGTTGGCGATGGAGGCGATCCGGCTGGTGGTGATTGCCACGCCGAACCAAACGCATTATCCGATGGCGATGCAGTGTCTGGAGGCGGGGCGGGATGTTGTGGTGGACAAGCCGTTCACGAACAGTGTGCAGGAAGCGGTGGACTTGGTGCGGGCGGCGAAAAAGTTGGGGCGAATATTGACGGTGTATCACGACCGGCGGTTTGACGCGGATTTTCAGGGCTTGCGGAAGCTGGTGGCGAGTGGGGAACTGGGAAGGATTGTGCGGTTTGAAGCGCACTATGACCGGTTTCGACCGAAATTGAAGCCGGGTGCCTGGCGGGAAGTGCCGGGGCCGGGCAGCGGGGTGCTCGCGGATTTAGGACCGCATCTGCTGGATTATGCGCTGACGTTGTTTGGGGCGCCGGAGCGGGTGACGGCGGACGTACGGACGGAGCGCGAAGGTTTTTTGACGGACGATGCGTTTGATATCTGGCTGCATTATCCGGGGAATATGATGGCGGTGCTGGGCGAGTCGATGCTCAGTACGGTGCTGCGGCCGCGGTTTGTGGTGATGGGCACGAACGGGACTTATTTGAAGAAGGAGTTTGATCCGCTGGAGAGTGTATTGCGGACGAGGACGCCGGGACCTGGGGAACCGTGGATGCTGGAGAAGCCGGAGAATTTTGGGGAAGTGACGCAGGTGGATGGAGACAGCGTGAAAAAGTGGAAGGTAGAGTCGTTTGGAGATTGGCGGGATTTTTATGCGAATGTGCGGGATGCGATTTTGGGGAAGGCGAAGCTGCAGGTGACGCCGGAGCAGGCGTTGCGGGTGATGGTGGGGTTGGAGTTGGTGAGGGAGAGCAGTGAGAAGAGGTGTTCGGTGGAGTGGCGCGATGTTCGCGCGTGATGTCGTTCACGGTGGATTTGGTGGAGATGTATAGGTTGAGGTCCTTCGCCTATCCTTGTCGGATAGGCTCAGGATGACAACCGTTTGTTTTTCACGGTACCAACGAAAGCCGCGGCGTATAATTTTGGTTTGGAAGAGGGAGTGGAAGGGTGGCTATGAAAATTGAACTGGCGCCGTCGATACTTTCGTCTAATTTTGCGCAGCTTGGGAGCGATGCGCTGCAGGCCATTGAAGGCGGCGGAACGCTTTTGCACGTGGACGTGATGGACGGGCATTTTGTGCCGAACATTACGCTGGGGCCGCCGGTGGTAAAGAGTTTGCGGAAGGCGGTGAAGGTGCCTCTCGATTGCCATTTGATGATTGAGAATCCGGATCTGTTTATTCCGGAGTTTGCGGCGGCCGGGGCGGATTGGATTTCGGTGCACCAGGAGGCTTGCATTCACCTGGACCGGACACTGCACCTGATTTCATCGCATGGTTGCAAGCCGGGGGTGGTCATTAATCCGGCGACACCGGTGGAGACGCTGACGGAGGTGCTGGACCTGGTGCATCACGTTCTGGTGATGAGCGTGAATCCGGGATTTGGGGGGCAGAAATTTATTCCCAATGCGTTGAACAAGATTGCGGCGCTGGCGCGTCTGCGCGCGGAACGGAAATTGGATTTTCGGATTGAGGTGGATGGCGGCGTGGATCTGGAGACGGTGGCGGACGTAGTGAAGGCCGGGGCGGAATTGCTGGTGGCGGGGAATGCGGTGTTTGGGCACGGGGATATTCGGGGGAATGCAGGGAAGTTGCTGGAGGCAGCGCGGGCGGCGGTGATGACGAGGGCGTAGTGGCCCGTGGCGCGTGGCGCGTGGCGCGTGGCGCGTGGCGCGTGGGAAGAGGCTCGTTACTGGAAGCTAAGAGAGCCGCGTAGGTTGAGGTTCTTCGCCTATCTCCGGTTTGTGGAGTCCGGTTCTTGCAGTTGCAACCTAGGTTTCACCGGAGTCCAGAAACCGGACCTCGCCGGATAGGCTCAGAATGACAATGATCATTTTTTGGTAGTGCGTCAGTTCAAACCGACCCATTACCCATTTTTTGAGCGAGCTCGATCGTTAATGGCTGTGCCAGCAAAACAGTTCGTCACGCTTAGGCGGCGAACGTGATTACTTTGGATTTGGAGCGGGATTTTTTGGGTGGGGCTGATAGTTCGTGTTCGGCGCGGAGCCAGTCTTGCATGGGGTCGCCGGGAGTGGCGCCGCGTCCGAGGTAGATTTCGTAGGCGCGGGCGGCGATCTGGTCCTGGGTGGGTTTTAGTTTTGCGGCGGCCTTTTTTGTTTTTAGCGCTGGGGCTTCTTTCGTCTTCGGCATACTTCTCTCCTTGCGGCACTTACACTTCCATTTTATACCGGGCGAAGGCTGGCTCGCTTGAGTTGAGTGTGGGGCAGTTGTTGTTAGGGATACGCGGGAAAATTTCGATGGGGTGGAGAAGGGATTTGGATTGTTGGGAGAAGCAGAGAATTAACACTGAGGACAGCGAGTTCGGAGGGGAGGAGGGCACGGAGAAGAGTACGGCAAGACGGTTCAACTGACCTTCGTCCTTACCAAAGACCCCACACGCAAAGACGGCGTGTGGGGCACCCGTGAATAGGGAACACTCAGGCTACGGTGATGGAGGTGCTCAGGTAGACGTCCTGGATGGCGTTTAGGAGTTTTACGCCTTCGGCCATGGGGCGTTGGAAGGCTTTGCGGCCGCTGATCAGGCCGGTGCCGCCGGCGCGTTTGTTGATGACGGCGGTGGTGACGGCGTCTTCGAAATCGTTGGCGCCGGATGCGCCGCCAGAATTGATGAGGCCGGAGCGGCCCATGAAGCAGTTGGCTACCTGGTAGCGAGTGAGATCGATGGGGTGATCGCTGGCGAGATCCGTGTAGATGCGCTTGTCGAACTTGCCGTAGCTGGAGTCGCCCATGTTGAGAGCCGCATAGCCACCGTTATTTTCGGGGAGCTTCTGCTTTATGATGTCGGCCTGAATGGTGACGCCGAGATGATTGGCTTGCCCGGTGAGATCGGCGGAGACGTGATAGTCCTTGTCTTTCTTGAAGGCGTTGTTGCGGAGATAGCACCAGAGAACGGTTGCCATGCCGAGGTCGTGAGCCTTGGCGAAGGCCTGGCTGATTTCGATGATCTGGCGGCCGGACTGATCGGAGCCGAAATAGATGGTGGCGCCAACGGCAGCGGCGCCCATGTTGTAGGCCTCTTCGACGGTGCCGAAGAGGATTTGATCGGCTTTGTTCGGGAAGGTGAGGAGTTCGTTGTGATTGATTTTGACGATGAAGGGAATTTTGTGGGCGTACTTGCGGGCGACGGAACCGAGGACGCCGTAAGTGGAGGCGACGGCGTTGCAACCGCCTTCGACGGCGAGCTTGACGATGTTTTCACCGTCAAAATAGTCGGGGTTTTTGGCGAAGCTGGCGCCAGCGGAGTGTTCGATGCCCTGATCAACGGGGAGAATGGAGAGGTAGCCGGTGTTGCCGAGGCGTCCGGTGCCGAAGAGGCGCTGGAGATTGGTGAGGACGCGGACATTGCGATCGGTGAGCGAGTAGATGCGGTCGATGAAATCGGGACCGGGGAGATGCAGGCGTTCCTTGGCGATTTTGGGAGATTTGAAGCCGAGGAGCGATTCGGCTTTGGAGCCGAGGAGTTGTTCGATGTTGTTGAGAGTTGCGGTGGCCATGGGGTTCTCCTGGAAGAGTAATCAGTAATCAGTTTTCAGTAATCAGCAAGAAAGTGCAAGACGGCGAACAGCAACACACAACAGGAACCAAAACTTTGCCAGACCGTACGCGGTCCCGGGGAATTCTATTCCCGAATGCCCACGGAAAGCATTTTAGCGGCGTCGCGGTCGATGAGCCAGAGGGCGTTGCCGCTCTTGGGCTGAATGAATTGAGCGGGAAGCTGCTCGGGTTCATAGGGGCCTTCGAGGACGGCTTTGAGCGCCGGGGCTTTGTCCGCGCGGGTGATCAGGAACATGACGCGGTCGGCGTGATTCGCGGTTTCGGCGGTGATAGTGATGCGCTCGGTAAAGAATTTGCCGACCCAGTTGCCGACCACGATGCGGCCGGCGGGGTGCAGGGCCTTAGTGCCGGGGAAAAGCGAAAGTGTGTGGCCTTCATCGCCCATGCCGAGGAGCACCAGGTCGAAGCGGGGATACTCGCCGTTCTTTAGCTGGAAGTATGTGCGCAAAACCAGTTCGTATTCCAGCGCGGCTTTTTCGGTGTCGGGATACTCGCCCTTGATGCGGGCGATCTGCTCGGGCTTCAGGAGGCCCTTGGAGAAGAGCGCTTCGCTGGCCATGCGGAAATTGCTTTCGGAACTGTCGGGAGGAACGTGGCGCTCGTCCCCAAAGAATACGCGCAATTTGTCCCAGGCGATTTTGGAGCGGTAGGAGGGATCGTCGGCGAGCAGGGAGTAGAGAGATTTGGGTGTGGAGCCACCGGCGAAGGCAACGTTGAAGACGCCGTGCTGTGCGATGGAATCGGCGGAGGCTTTGACGAATTCGTCCGCGGCGCGGCGGGTGATCGCAGCGGGGTCCGCGAGGATGCGGATATCGCGTTGGGGGGCTGGTGTCACGAGGTGGTTGCGGCCTTCTTGTCGGCCAGATGTTTGCTTCTCATATCGACATCTTCTTCGCCGATCCGACGCCATGCGCGGCCATCGCGGGTGAGAAGCTCGTCGGCTTCAGCGGGGCCCCAGGAGCCGGCGGCGTAATTCGGAAAATTGCGCGCGGGGAGAGCGTGCCATACGTCAAGCACAGGCTGGATGACGCTCCAGCCGGCTTCGACCATGTCGGCGCGCTGGAAAAGCGTGGCGTCGCCGGCCATGCAATCGCGGAGGAGGCGTTCGTAGCCGGTGCTGTGTTCTGCGCCAAAATAGGTGCCATAGTCGAAGTCCATGTTGACGAGGCCAAGACGCATGATAGAGCCGGGAACTTTTGCACCGAAGCTGAGGGAGATGCCTTCCTCGGGCTGAATGTGGATGACCATGCGATTGGTTTCGATGTTCTTAACGGTGGTGTTGCGGAAGAGGACGAAGGGAGTGCGGCGGAACTGAACGACGATTTCGGTGGTGCGCTTGGCGAGGCTTTTGCCGGTGCGGAGATAAAAAGGAACGCCGGCCCAGCGCCAGTTGTCGACCTGAAGTTTCAGAGCGACGAAGGTATCGGTGTTGGATTGGGGATTGACGTCGGGTTCGTCGCGATAGCCGGTGAGTTGTTTGCCGTTGACTTCGCCGGGGCCGTATTGGCCGCGAACGGCGTTGGTGAGGACTTCTTCGGGAGTGAGGGGCTGAATGGCGTGAAGGATTTCGGCTTGCTTGTTGCGGACTTCGTCGGCGTCGAAGGAGATGGGCGGCTCCATGGCGGTCATGGTGAGGAGCTGAAAGAGATGGTTGGGGACCATGTCGCGGAGGGCGCCGGCGGTCTCGTAGAAGCCGCCGCGATGCTCGACGCCGACGGTTTCGGAAGCGGTGATCTGGACATGGTCGATATAGTGACGGTTCCAGAGCGGTTCAATGATGTTGTTGGAAAAGCGGAAGACCATGACGTTCTGGACGGTTTCTTTGCCGAGGTAATGGTCGATGCGGTAGATCTGTTTTTCGGTGAGGACCTTTTTGAGGTCGCTGTTGAGCTGAACGGCGGATTGCAGGTCGTGGCCAAATGGCTTTTCGACGATGACGCGGGCCCATTTACCGTTTTCTTCCTGGGTCATTCCGGCGGCGCCAAGCTGCTGGACGATGGTGGCGAAAAAGCGCGGGGCGACGGCGAGATAGAAAAAATTGTTGCCGCTGCAGCCGTGGTTCTTGTTGACGGTTTCGAGCTGAGCCTGAAGGCGCTTGTAGGTATCGGGATCTGCAAAGTCACCGGAAACGAAATAGATGCGTTCGACGAGCCAGTCCCACATCTTCAGATCGATAGGGTCGGGAGCGAATTGGGGGATCTCGGCGGTCAGCGATTTGCGAAAGGACTCCGTGGTAGCCCCACCGCCGGCCACGCCAATGATGGCGAAGTGCTGGGGCAGGACATTCTCCTGCGCGAGGTTGAGCAGGGCAGGGAGCAGCTTGCGCTTTGTGAGGTCTCCGGTGGCGCCGAAGATGACCATGGCACAAGCGGAGGTGGCACTGGGAACCTCAGCGTGATTGGTGTTCATTGATTGCAATCCTATCTTGAGATGGGGCGCGCGATTTCCGGCTTCGCGGCTTAGTGCCCGGCTTTCTTTTCGAGGTGACCACCGAACTGGAAACGCATGGCGGAAAGAATTTTTGCGGCGAAATCGTCTTCCCCGCGCGAAGTGAAGCGCTGGTAGAGGGATGCAGTGAGGACGGGCGCGGGAGCGGTGGACTCGATGGCGGCGAGGATGGTCCAGCGGCCTTCGCCAGAATCGGAGACGCGGCCGGAGAAGCGCTCAAGAGTGGGCTGATCGAAAAGGGAGATTGCCGTGAGATCGAGCAGCCAAGAGGCGACGACGCTGCCGCGGCGCCAGACTTCGGCCACGTCGGCGAGATTAAAATCGTATTGATAGTGCTCGGGATTGCGGAGCGGAGTGGTTTCGGCGTCGACTTCGCGATGGGATTTGCCTGCGTTGGCAT
>DATLVJ010000428.1:0-3930 GCA_035577585.1 Candidatus Limnocylindrales bacterium | reverse complement strand
TCGAGGATGTCCCACTGGGCGATGCGCATGTGCTCCAGGACTTCCCATGGCGTGTGGGCCGCGCCTTGCGGTTTTTTTCCTTGAAGATCCGCAGGCCAATCCTTCACCGCGCATTCGAAATCGATGTGCGCGTGTCCGGCGGTAAGAAGTTCCACCAAGTGTTCCGGCAACGACTTTTGTTTTTTCGGCTTTTTCATGTTGTTTCTTCCCTCTCAGAGAGCGACCGGACATGAATCCCTAGCTAGCAAACCAACCCAAAGCAACCGCAGATCCTCTTATTTAGCGCCTTCCTCGTGGAAATCGGAAATCAAAGGATCAGGCCCTTCGCTGGCACAATCCTGTCTGTTTTTTTTGGATTGGGGTGATACGAAAAAGGTTACAAGCCGCCCACCGGGAAGCGTGGAGAGTCCCACCGTTTTGACAAGGACTGGAAAGGCAAGGGGGTCGAAAAAGAAAACCCACGCGCCGGGGCGGCGCGTGGGCAATTCAACGCATTCGGCAACACTCGAGTGTGTTGGTTAATCGTGATCGGGGTGGTTGTGGCGCCATTTCCAATAATGCTGTTGGTAGTTATGTTTCCGGTGTTCGTAGGCAAGGTACTGCTCGTGACGTTCCTGCTGGTAATGCCGGTAGGCGCGATCTTCACGGTCATCCCAGTTGTGATAGTCGTGATGATGCGAGTCGTAGACGCGAACCTGAATTCCGGCATCCTGCGCCGCCGCGGCCGCGATGGGACCGGTGATTGCGAGGGCAGCCGTCAGGAAGAGCCCGCCTAGAAGTAGATTTGTACGTTGCATATGATGTTCTCCAGACCGCAATCCCTGGATTCACGATTTCGAAATCACGGTAGACACCACTATGTGCGCATCGGGGCTGGAAAGATGCCCTGTATTGAACATGATGACAGCTCTTTAAGACGGCTTTTTCAGGCGCCCGAGGGTTACATCTTTTTGGCGTAGTGGTCGCCAAAGAAATCGTGGGCATTCCACGCGGGGCGCGCCGGGTCCTGGGTGATCAGCCATCCGCAGAGGTACGCGAATTGGGCGTATTTCACGGCCTGGTTGAAATCTAGGTTGGGCTGCTGCATGTCGTCCTGCGGTTGGTGATAGCGCGTTTCTTCCCAATCCTTGAAGATGGCGACGGGATCGATTTTCGGGTCGTTCGATTTGAGTCCCGGCGTGGGGAACACAGCGGGGATGCCCTGCTTGACGAAGGAATATTGATCGCTGCGGATGAAAATAACCTGTTCGGGCATGGGGTCGGGGCTAAGGGCCAGGTGCAGGCGCTCGGCGGCGCGCTTCACGACTCCGTCGAGGGTGGAATGTTCCGCGCCGAACGGAATAATGTCCTGCAGGGGCCAGAGCATCTGGTCTTCGTCCATGTTGACATTGGCGATGATGGCGTCTTTGCTGATGGTCGGATAGTGCGCGAAATAGTCGGAGCCGAGAAGGCCGGCTTCTTCGCCGGTGACGGCAACGAAGAGGATGGAGCGCTTCGGGCGCGGGTTCATTCTTGAAAACGCCCGGGCGACTTCGAGAAGAATCGCGCAACCGGAAGCATTGTCGAGCGCACCGTTGTAGATGCTATCGCCCTTCACCGGCTCACCGATGCCGAGATGGTCGAGGTGCGCGCTATAGACGAGATATTCGTTTTTCAGCGCGGGGTCGCTGCCTTCGAGTTTGGCTACCACATTGTGGCTGCTGACATCTTCGAGTTTCGCCTGATTGTGAATTTTGGCGGTCAAAGGTAGCGGAAACGTGAGTGGCTTCCCTTCCTTGGCGGCCTGAAAAACCTCTTCCGGAGTGTGGCCGCTGCCCACAAAGAGTTTCTTGCTGGCGTCCAGGCTGAGGATCGCGCCGCCGTGAAGTTGGGGGAAATAATCGTTTGGCAGGCCTTCCTTGGTGAGCCAGCGAAGCCCCGGGCGCGAGAGATCCCTGACCTGTTCCTTGAAGGAATAAATGCTTTCGAGGACCGGGTCGTTGACGACGATGAGTCCGACGGCGCCGTGGGCGGCGGCATTGGCTATTTTCTGTTCGAACGAAGAATAGTGCGCCTTGAGCGAAGATTCGAAATTGGGCGCTTCGAAGACCATCGCGACAATTTTCCCCTTCACGTCAATGCCCTTGTAATCGTCGTAATTCTGTTCCGGAGCGGTGACGCCAAATCCGACGTACACAACGGGAGCTTCGACGGAAGTTTCTTTGCGCGCGGGATCGCCCCCGGCGATGAAATCCTGGCGGAAGGCGAGCGTTTCGGATTTTCCGTTGCGAATGAGGGACATCGTGGTGTTCGCTTCGTCCGGACGCATCGAGCGCAGCGGCACATTCTGGAGGTACGAATTGGCATCGCCGGCGGGGGCGAGCCCCATGGACTCAAATTCTGTGGCCATATATTTGGCGGCGATTTCGTAACCGCGCGAGTTGGTGCCGCGGCCTTCTAGCAAATCGTCGGCAAGGAAGCTCATGTGGGCGCGAATGGCTTCCGGCCGGATAGATTCCATGCCGGCATCCGCCGGATCGGTGGAGGCCTGGACCACAGCGGCAGGCAAAGCCAACTCGAACAGCAGCGCAGCACACACCAGATATCTGACCAGCTTTAGCATGAGGGACACCCTTCTGAGTTCCGGATGAAATTTACCGATAAACAGCCTATGTAGAGCTTGGACGGGTGTCAAACGGACGGGGTAAGCAACGTTCTGCGGCGAATCCAAGGAAATCACGGGGGTTCAGGAAGCCTCCGGCGGTTCCGGGTGGATGGTGACACGGGAGATCTGGGGAAAGCGCTCTTTGACGCTGTCTTCCAGGGCGGCGGTGACATCGTGGACGCGAGTGATCGAAAGGTCGCTCTTCATCACGCAGTGGCAGGAGACGAGGATGTGGTGTTCGACCTGGCGGACGCGGACATCATGGCAATTGATGAGCTCATCGTAGGTGCTGGGCATGCCGTTGAGGAAGGATTCGACAGACATTTCAAGCTGGCGCATCTCGCCGGCGCGGGTGTCGGGCGTGGCGATGTGCCGGCCAAGCGGCTCGATGTGGATGTTGACATCCACGTTGCCGTTGCCGAGTTCGCGGATGCCGTCTTCGAGTTCGGTGGCGCGGCGGTGGGCTTCGCGAAGGCTTAGGTTTTCGTCCACTTCCAGGTGGAGTTCGACAAAGAGGTGGCCGTCCTGCAGGGAGGCAGTAACATCGTGAACCGCCAGGCCGAGGCGAAGAGCGACGGCGCGGACGGATTCGAAGAGGTGTTCGTCGCGAGGGGCGCGGGGTTCGGCATGAACGATCACGTCCGCGGGGACGATCTGCGCGATGCGCTTTTCGATTTTGTCGGTGAGGGCGTGGACCTGTTCGAGATTGGCGGTGCGGGCGACGCTTACGGTGGCGTCTACAAAATAACGATTACCGGCGCGGCGAAGGCGCACGCGTTCCACGTGAAGAACTCCTTCGATGTTTCCAACCTCGGTCACGAGCTGATCCTGCAAACCTGCGGGGGCCGCGTCGAGAAGAGCGTCGAGCGTGCGGCGGCCAAGCTGCGAACCGACCCAGAGAATGACTCCGGCAACGGCAAGGCCCGCGAGCGAGTCGGCGTAGGCGAGCCAGGGAAGATTCCAGACATTGCCGGCCCAGACCAGAGCGACGCCCAGGATGACGACAATGGTGCTCCAGACATCAGTAGAAAAATGAAGGGCGTCGGCTTCGAGCGCTTCGCTGGAATAGCGCTTGGCGACTGCATTGAGGGTGCGCGCGCGGGTCATATCAATCGAAAGGGCGACGAGAAGAATCACGATGGCGGTTATGCTCGGCTGGATATGGACAGAGTGGAAAAAGAGGCGGTGGAAGGCCTCGTAAATAATGTAGACGGCGGTGAGTATCAGCAGGCCGGTTTCGATGAAGGCGGAGAAATTTTCGAATTTGCCGTGACCGTACGGGTGGC
>DATLVJ010000427.1:0-6137 GCA_035577585.1 Candidatus Limnocylindrales bacterium | reverse complement strand
CGGGCGATATTTGCCGGTGTTTTGTTTGGTCCTGGCCAGTTGCTGGACGCAACGAAATACTTTCTGATTCTTCCCGACAATGTCGGCCACGGAAAATCCAGTAAGCCGAGCGACGGCTTGCACGCGCGCTTTCCGCAATACGAGTACGCGGACATGATCGCCCTGCAACACGAACTGGTCGAGAAGGGCCTTGGTGTGAACCACCTGCGCCTGATTCTCGGCACCTCCATGGGCTGCATGCATTCCTGGATGTGGGGCGAAACCTATCCGGAATCCATGGACGCGCTGATGCCGCTGGCGTGCCTTCCGGTGCCGGTGGCCGGGCGCAATCGCGTGTGGCGCAAAATGGTGATTGACGGGATTCGCCAGGACCCGGAGTGGAAAAACGGCGACTACACCACCGAACCGCGCGCGGGATTGCAAATCGCCGCGGACTTCCTGATTATCGCGGGCAGCGCGCCGCTGCACATGCAGGAAGATCTGCCGACTCGCGACGCCGCGGAAAAATTCCTGGCCGATTCGATGAAACGGATCACCTCAAGCATGGACGCCAACGATTTTCTCTATGCCGTAAACGCTTCGCGCAACTACGATCCCTCGCCGAAATTGGAGAGTATTCGCGCTCAGGTGATGTTCATCAATTCTGCGGATGACTTCATCAATCCGCCAGAGCTTGGCGTCGCGGAGCGCGAGATCAAGCGCGTGAAGAACGGGAGATTTCTGCTGCTGCCGGCTTCGGAACAAACCCATGGCCACGGCACGCACACCTGGGCTGCCGTCTGGCAGCAGTATCTGAAAGGGCTTTTGGACCGCTCCGGCAAAGGCGACTAGCCGGAATGGCCTAGCGCATCGGGACGTCGCGGCGAAGATAATTGTCCGTCTTGTTGAGCCAGTCCTCGCGCGGCGGATCGAAAACATCCAGGTCGAGCGTGTCTTCAAGCGCCCAGGCTTCGTGCGGCATGTTCGAAGGGATGCAAAGAACTTCGCCGGCGCGCACGACAATCTCTTTTCCGTCGATGGCGAATTTCAGAGCGCCCTCCAGGATGTAGGTCACCTGCTCATTGTGATGATGGTGCTCGGGCACGTGGGCGCCTTTTTTCAGGAACACGCGCGCGAGCATCAGTTTGTTGCCGACGACCATTTCGCGGTCGATCAGGTCGTTCAGTTTTTCATGCTCGACGTTTTTCCAGGGGATGTATTTGCATTCGGGTTTGTCGCTCATCGTTTCAAGTCTCCATAAAGGCGCGCCGCATTGTCGTGCAGATAGTTTCGCGCCAATTCCAAAGCTTTTGTTTCGTTGAACGCGCCTTCGTCCACAAGTTCCGCAAGCGCCGCCGCAAGGCCGGTGCGGGTGGTGCGCGCGGCCAGCCACATGCTCTCTTCCGCTCCCAGCGCGTCGTTGAAGGGAAAAGCGTCCGAGCCGTACATCATTTTGTCCGGGAAAAGCGTCAGTAGTTGTTTTACCACCTGCTTGAACTGCGACGGGTAGAGCATCTCCGACTGAAAAGACGTGTCGAGATAGACGTTTTTCACCGCGGTCAGCAACGCGGCTTCGCGCTCGTACGGCCAGCCGCCGTGGACCAGCACGAAGGTCACATTCTTGTATCGCGGATCGCGCAGAACATTTTCAAGATTCAGCACGTTTCCATTATGCAGGCTGAAATAATCTCCGATTCCGATTGCACTGTGAAAGTGCATTGGCAGATGCAGCTTTCCCGACTCGTCCGTAATTCGGCGGAAAATGTAGTCCTGGAATATCCCGTATTCTTCCGCCGTCGGCACGCCGCCAGCGCGGTATTTGCCGTAAACCGCCTCGGCTTTTTCACGCGAAGGATCCGTGAAATACAGCGAGCGGAAATAAGCGGCTTCGAATTTGATGGCCACCCCGCCGCGCTTCTGGTTGTCTTCCATCGTTTTGTGGACGAAGGCAACGTATCCGGCGAGATCGGCGGGCAGCGCGTCAATGCCTTCCTGCTTTTTCCAGCGCGAAAGCATTTTTTCCTGCAGCGGAACGTAGACGCCCATATCCGGCGTGCTGGCCGCCTGGCCGCGGTTGTCGAAGGGATAGAAAAACGCGTCGCCAAAAAACACCCAGTGAAAGCGTTTGGTATCGAGATAAGCGGGCATCATCGCGCGGTTGGCCAGGCAGATGTCCACGTTCAACTTGTCGAGGATGCTGTCGAAATAGGTGGTGCCGCCGGCTCTTTCCGCAGCGGCTTTCTTGTCGGCCAGCCACTTGGCATGCTCCGGCTTAAAATCGTCGTAGGGATAGCCGAAAAGGGCTTTTGCTCCGGCGACGAATTCCGGATTGTTGTCGCGCAAGCGGAGCGTGGCGCTTTCATCGGGCGGCGAGGCCATGGCGTCCACGTCGCTGTCATCCGCAAATCCCGGGTGCGCGTGGTTGTCGTACATGGGAATCTTGTCGATTTCCTTCAGCAATCGCTCGTAGGTTTTTTGCACGTCAGCAGACGGAAAAGGTTTCGCCTGGGCAAACGCGGAGGAGGCCAGCCCCGCCGCGAGCAAAATTCCAATCGAGAGGCGCACCACGGTTTTCTTCATTCTGTATCTCCCAAGCATGACGGATGGACCGAACGTGAAATCCCAGCCATCCGAAAATTTGTTTTCGTTACCGCGCGACCGCGGCGCGCCAACGGGTGGAAAGCCGCTGGATGCGCTCCAGCGCGTCTTCGAGCAAGTGCGTCGCGCTGACCAGCGAAAATCGCAAGTAGTTCTTTCCCTCGGCGCCGAACGCCGCGCCGGCGATCCCGGCCACTCCCACCTCTTCCAGCAGCGCCCGCTGCACTTCCTCCGCGGGCAATCCAGTTTCTTCGATGCTCACCCAGGCGTAAAACGCGCCTTCGGGCGAAAGGCAACGGAAGCCAGGAATCTGGTTGAGCCTCTCGACAAACAGATCGCGGCGCTTCCGGTACTCTTCGACCATCGCGGGAACGGCGTTCGTCGAATCGCGCAGCGCCTCAATGGCCGCCACTTGCGAAAACTCCGCCGTGCAGGTGAACGTGTTGAGCACCAGCATGTCCAGGGCGTCAATCACATGCTTCTGTGCAACGGCGTATCCCAGCCGCCACCCTGTCATCGCAAACGATTTCGAAAAGCCGTCAATGATCACGGTTCGCTCGGCCATTCCGGGCAGCGCCCAAATGGATTTGTATTCGCCATTGAACACAATGCGCGCGTAAATTTCGTCCGCGATCACCCATAAATCGTGCTTCTTCGCGAGCTCGGCGATTTGGGCGATCACTTTGTCGGTGAAAACGGTTCCCGTCGGATTATTCGGCGAATTGAAAATCAGCATCCGCGTTTTGGGAGTGATTTTCGCCGCGATCTCCGCCACGTCAGGCTGAAATTTGTTGCTTTCGCGCAGGGCATAAGGCACGGCCTTCGCTCCAAGGCCGCGCGTGAACGATGGATAGATCGGAAAGCTTGGATCGGGGTAGAGCACTTCGTCGCCCGGCTCGATCAGCGCCATCATCGCCAGGGCCAGCGCCATTTTGCAGCCCGGCGCCACAAGCACCTGCTCTGCCGCCACATCGAGCCTGCGAGTGCGCTTCAGGTAATCCGCAATCGCGGATCGCAGCGGCGGAATCCCGCGCGTCGCCACGTAGCGGTCGCGCCCCTCCGCAACCGCCGCGCGCACCGCATCCACCACCGGCGCCGCCGGATGAAAATCAGGTTCCCCGAGTTCGAGGTGAATGATCGAGCGCCCCGCTTTTTCGAGTTCCTTCGCGCGGGTGAAGACCGCCAGGGCGCCTTCGCCCGTCAATTGAGCAATACGCGATGCAATTTTTGCCATAGCCGGAAAATGATATCACTTTGCTGGAATCGAAGGCCCGCCGAAGCAAACCGCAACGCAAGCCAATGTGGCCCGCTGCCGTCGTCTGCCAACGATCAGGTTAGAACGCCAGCCGCAGCGAAAACTGAATCAGCCGCGGAGTTCCCACCGTCGAGAAAATTTTCCCAAACGGTCCGCCGATAGTTTCCACGTCATTAATCGCGGGATTCGCGAAGTTCGCGTGGTTCCAGATGTTGAAGAGGTCCGTCGTAAAGCGCAGGCTTGCCCTTTCTGTCAGCTTGAAGTTCTTCAACAATGAGAAGTCCCAGTTCTGCTGGTATGGGCCGCGAAAAGTGTTGCGCCCCAAATTGCCAAAAATCGTGGTACAGAAATTGGAATCGGCCAGACATTGCGCAGGGTAGAGAAGTGGTGCCGGCATAAATTTGCTGCTATCCAAATAGCCGTTGAGCCGGTTATGGATATCGCCGCTTGTGTAAGCGCCGTGAATCGTCGCGCCCGAGACCAGGCTACCGGTGAGCGTCGGCGTGTAGCCGGAACCCAAAAACGCCGATCCGGCCAGCGAGTCGTTAACCGTAAACGGCGTGCCGGATTGAATTACTGTGATGCCGCTGATCGACCACCCTCCGAACGCCGTGTGCTTCCATCCCTGCGCATCCGTGAAAAATGGAAGATCGTAGCGGTAGCTCACCGCCAGCCGGTGCGGCCGGTCGAAATCCGAATAGCCCCGTGAGTTTTTCAAATCCGATTCATCATTGTAGGCGGTGTTGAAGGCGGTGTTTCCGCTTGAAGTTGCGTCCGTGGATTTGGACCAGGTGTAGGCCGCCAGAAAATAGCCGTGCGCCCAACGGCGCGATACCGTAGTTTGCAGCGAGTGGTAGTGCGAATACGCATCGCTGGCAAATAACTGGAATCCGCCGTATCCGTTGATCGCGGGAATGGGGGAGCGAATCGGCCCATTGGAAAAAGTATTGGCGGTGATCGAGTAAGGAGTGCCGTCCTCGGCGGTTACAGTGACGGGATTTTGCGGCGTGGCATTCTGTCCCGGAATGTTTGTGCGGGTCTCGCGCAAATGCACCGCGTGCGTTCCCACGTAACCGACTTCAAGGACCCATTCCTTGCCCAGGTCTCGCTGGATGCTGAGGTTCCACTGCTGTGTGCTCGGCGAAACAAAGTGCCGCGGCACCGCAAGCGTAAAAATATTGGTGGTGGGAATCGAGCCGACGCTGCCGTTCGCGCAGGCGTTGACGGGGGTCTGGGTGGTGTCGATCGTCGGGGTATTTGTGCCGTTAATCACAAATCCCTGGAACGCCGCCGTGCAGGGAAGGAAATTAGGATCAAGCGTTCCCGCGACCGGCAATCCGTTGTTGGGGCAACCAGCCAAGGGCGTTTGTGAAAAATATGTGGAGAGGCAGCCTGCCGGCGCAGCTCCGAAGGTAATCGGCAGGTACGGCGCCTGGAACGACAACTGGTCCGCCGTGCCTACGTCTTCGCGCACATAGTAAATGCCGAATCCTGCGCGCACCGTCGTTGTGTGGTGGCCGCCCAGGTCGTACGCCAAACCAATACGGGGCGCCAAACCTGTCGCGTAGTCATTTTTGTAAGTGGAACTGCTGCCGCTGCCTGAAAGACCGGGTACGTTCTGGTTTTTCGAGCAACTTCCGTAAACCATCGGGTACAGGTTCTGTGCCGCCAGGTTTTCGTCAATATTCCCCAAGTGGCAAAGGCCGTCACGAAACGCGCCATTGATGTCCACGCGCAGCCCCAGGTTGACCGTGAGGTTGCGTGTCGCCTTCCAATCGTCCTGGGCAAAGAGGCCGAAAATGTTTGAGCGGTATTGGTGCGTGAATACTCCGCCGCCGCCAAAACTGAAAGCTGAAGCGCCCGTAAGGAAATTTTGGAAATCCGTCAGCCCGTCAGAAGAGTTCAGGAAGAAGATCTGCCCGTTGAACGTTTGCGGAAATTTCTTGTCGAGATTAACGCGTGTGTATTCGCCGCCAAAGCGGAAAACATGCGCGCCCTTCACCCAGCTGAGGTTTTCCACAAAATTGAAATTGTTTTGTGTCTGGAACTGGTCCGCGGGGGGCGTCGGCCCAATCTGAAAGCCCGACGTAAGGAAGGTAAACTTATAAATGGAATCGGTGATGTTGTTGCTCGGACGGTCGATGTTCAGGTCCCCGGCAGTGACTGGAGGCACGTTGATAAGGCTGTAATTGATGTGCACGAACCCGAAGCGGAAATCATTCACCACCGCCGGGCTGAAAAGATGTGTTTCGTTCAGGCTAAAGAACCGCGCGTGCACGGGAATGTCGTAAGGGAAATCGAGGTC
>DATLVJ010000426.1:0-2085 GCA_035577585.1 Candidatus Limnocylindrales bacterium | reverse complement strand
CCTTCACCGAGGACGACACCGACCTCAACACGTTCACCGCCGACCGCAAACTCCTCGCCCTGCAATCCCTCATGCAGGCCCTCGCCAAGCTTCCCCAGAAAAAAAGCATCGTCTATTTCAGCAACGGCATCACCCAAACCGGCGTGGACAACCAATCCGCTCTGCGCGCCGCCACCGCGGCCGCCGTCAAGGCCAACGCCTCCATCTATTCGCTCGATGTCCGCGGCCTTCAGGCTTTTCCTCCGGGTGGCGAAGCACAAAACGCCAGTCTGCATGGCCAATCCGCCTACTCCGGCGCCTCCACGCTCAACGATCTCAACGGCAACGCCTCTTCCCAGGACACGCTCGCCACGCTTTCTTCCGACACCGGCGGAAAAGCCTTCTTCGACTCCAACGACTTCAGCGGGATCTTTTCCCAAGTGCAGAAGGACAGCTCTGTCTATTACGTGCTTGGCTTCACCAGCAGCAATCCCGCAAAAGATGGCCGCTTCCGCCACCTCAAAGTCACCATCAACCGTCCCGACCTGAAACTCGATTTCCGCTCAGGCTATTATGCTGGCCGTGACTTCATTCATCTGGACCGCGCCGACCGTGAGCAGCAACTCGAAGATGAACTCGCGGCCCAATTGCCGCGCGTGGATGTCCCGGTCTACGCCGGCGAATCCTATTTCCGCAAAGACGATTCCCACTACTACCTCGCGGTCTCTCTCATCATCCCGGGTTCCCAGATTCCTTTCGTCACCGAAAAGGACAAGGACAACGCCACCATCGACATCATCGGCCAGGCACTCGAAGGCGGCAAATTCCCCGTCGGCCATCTTCGCGACACCATGAAGCTCGCCGTCGAAAGTTCCCGCGAAGTCCGCCGCAAAAATGTCCAGTACAACACCGGCTTTGTGCTTGCTCCCGGCAATTATCATCTGAAATTTGTAGTTCGAGAAAATCAGACCGGCCGCATGGGCTCGTTCGAAACCGACGTCCGCATCCCGGACCTGCGCAAGTTCCCGCTTAAGATGAGCTCCGTGGTCCTAAGCAGCCTGCGCGTTCCCGCAACCGGCAAAAAATCCGCCGGCAATCCGCTGGTCCGCGATCAGATGGAACTCGTGCCCAACATCACCCACGTCTTCACGCCGGACCAACATCTCTACCTGCAGTACGAAATTTACGACGCGGCAAAAGGGAAGAACCCGCCGCAAGCAGCTCCGGCTTCAGCCGCTGGTCAGGCCGAAGCCGCAAAATCTTCCGAACCTGCAAAACCCGCCGGCAATTCCGTCCGTGTCCTCACCAGCATTGAATTTCTCCAGGGCGCAACAAAGGTCTACGAGTCCAAGCCCGTAATCGCCAATGAAGTCACCGCACCCGATCGCAAAGCCGTCATCTTTCAGATCGACGTTCCTCTGCAATCCCTGAAGCCCGGCCTGTATCTCTGTCAGGTAAACGTGATCGACGACGTCGCCGGGAGTTTTTCCTTCCCGCGTTTCCCGTTGCTCATTCGCGAGCAACCCGTCCGGCCGAATCCCCCCGCTGCCGCTGCGGCCAGCTCCAGATAAGGCGCGCGCCGTAGCGGCCACCTTCAGGTGGCCAAGGCTATTCAATGGCAGCCATCTAACCTTTTCCGTCAGCCGTCTTCGCCGATGTCTTCATTCCACACCGCAGGATTCGCCTTGATAAAATCCGCCAGCATCGAAACGCACACCGGCGAGTCCAGATCAATCATCTTCACTCCCAGCGAACGAAGCCACTCCATCCCTCCCTGGAAATTCCGGCTCTCACCCACAACCACCGTGCCGAATCCAAACTGCCGCACCAGCCCGCTGCAATACCAGCACGGCGCCAGTGTCGTCACCATTATCAATTTTCGATAACTCTTCTGCCGCCCCGCTTTCCGAAACGCATCGGTTTCCCCGTGCGCCGATGGATCGCCCTGTTGCACCCGCCGGTTGTGTCCCGCGCCAATCAGTTGTCCCGTCGCATCAAAAATCGCCGCACCGATCGGAATCCCGCCCTCTTTCAGCCCAACCCGCGCCTCCGCCAGAGCCACCGCCAGCATCGATTGAAAGTCCAACTCAGAACCCATGGCTTCTC
>DATLVJ010000425.1:0-7793 GCA_035577585.1 Candidatus Limnocylindrales bacterium | reverse complement strand
AGGCGCGTTGGGAAGACTGGCGAGAAGGTCGCGAACAGGAGCGGATGCGACGGGCGGTGGAAGAGCGGCGGATTGTTGGAAGGAAGCCGGTAGCTCCGCAGGTAGCGGGCAAGGGGCAGGAAGAGAAGGAAGAGCCCAAGGGAATCAAGCTGGAAGATTTGAGCGACATTTTCAAGAGGAAAAAAGGCGTGGCGGTTGCGGAGAAGGACGAGGAAGAAGAAGCGGATGCGAAGCACAAGGCGCCGATCATGGTGCTGAGCAAGGAAAAACCCTTCGCAGGCGCTCAGGGCAAGGGCGATCCAAAGATTGCCAAGGGGAATGCGAACTACAAACTGCCACCGATTAATCTGCTGCGCGAGGGCGAGGGCAGCCACAAGCTGGATGAGAATGAGCTGAAGTACCGGGCGCGGGCGATTGAGGAGAAGTGCCACGAATTTGACGTGGAAGGGCGGGTGACGCAGATCAACCCGGGGCCGGTGGTGACGACGTTTGAGTTCAAGCCGGAAGCGGGGATCAAGTACAGCCGGATTATCGGATTGACGGAGGATTTGTGCCTGGCGCTGCAGGCGGAGTCGATTCTGATCGAGCGGATACCGGGAAAATCGACGATCGGCATTGAGGTGCCGAACGACAAGCGAGAGACGATTGCGCTGCGGGAAATTATCGAGGCGCAGGAATTTGCGAATTCACCGAGCAAGCTGACGCTGGCGATGGGGCGCGACTTGCACGGGCGGATCCGGGTGACAGATCTGGCGTCGATGCCGCACTTGCTGATTGCGGGATCGACGGGCACGGGCAAGAGCGTTTTCATCAACTCGCTGATGATGTCGATTTTGTACAAGGCTACGCCGGACGAAGTGAAGATGGTGCTGGTGGACCCGAAGCGGCTGGAATTGAATTTGTATGAGGGGATTCCACACCTGATTGCGCCGGTGGTGACGGACCCGAAGATTGCGTCGAACGTGTTGCGGAATGCTACACGGGAGATGGAGAACCGGCTGAAGCTGCTGGCGCAGCGCGGTGTGCGCAATATTGACCAGTACAACCGGACGTTTCAGAAGCAGCAGCCGCTATCGCTGTTTGAGAATGTGCAGGAGAGCGAGCACAAGCCGCTTCCCTACCTGATCATCATCATTGACGAGTTGGCGGACTTGATGATGGTGGACACGAATAACGTGGAGGAATCGATTACGCGACTGGCGCAGATGGCGCGCGCGGTGGGGATTCACTTGATACTGGCGACGCAGAGGCCGTCGGTGGACGTGATTACGGGATTGATCAAGGCGAACTTCCCTGCCCGGATTTCTTTCCGCGTGGCCAGCAAGGTGGATTCGCGGACGATTCTGGATTCGAATGGGTCGGAGTCTTTGCTGGGCAGAGGCGACATGCTGTATTTGCCGGCGGGTTCGGCGCGGTTGCACCGGATTCACGGGCCGCTGGTTAGCGAGGACGAGATTGTGAGCGTATGCGATTTCTGGCGGCAGCAGGCGCAGGCGAAATACAACGAAGCGTTGCTGGAGGCGCCGAAGGACGAGGATGGGAAGCCGATCACAAGTTCGAAGGGCGGCGGTTCACAGAGCGCGGGGGACGCGGATGCCGGCGGCGAGGATGTTGATGACGATTTGTACCAGGATGCAGTGAGGATTTGCTGCGAGATGGGACGGGCGTCGACTTCTACATTGCAGCGGAGATTGCGGATCGGGTATGGGCGGGCGGCTCATTTGATTGACATTATGGAAAAGGATGGGATTGTGGGGCCGCCGGATGGGACGAGGCCGAGAGAAGTGTTGAAGGATCGGAGTTGGATGAAGGAGTTTGACGAGGCGCAGGGGTGAGGGAGTAATCAGTAGCCAGTGATAAGCTAGTGCGGACTGTGATGGCGTGAGCGTGTCTTTCCGGGATTTTCAATTCCCTTCTTTGCGGAGAATCGCCGCAACTGCTTTCCTTTTTACAGGATTGATCATGGGTGGAATGCGAGTGACCGCGCAGGAGCGGCCGCGTGTCGTACACGTGTTTGTGGCGGTGGCGGATAATGCGCATCAAGGGATTGTGCCGGTTCCGGCCGGACTGGGAAATGGGGATGACCCGGGGCGAAATCTGTATTGGGGCGCAGCGTACGGCGTTCGGACTTATTTCCGGAAAAGCGCGGGCTGGAAAGAAATAGCTGTGCTGCAGAACCCGAGCGCCGCGGTTTTGGAGAGGGTGGTTTTCTATAATGCGAGCGGGAATGTGTATCTGGTTGCCGATGCATACCGGGGCCGGGAGATCAAAGAAGCCATCACGGATTTCTTCGAAGCGTCCGCGGGGCTAGCCGGGAAAAAGCCAATCCGCGTGAAGCCGACGAAGGAAAAAGAGGTTGAGATTTCGCTCCAGCCCGACTTGGCGGTCTATGTAGGGCACGACGGGCTGATGGACTTTGGGCTCGATAAGACTTTTCCGGGGTCGGCCGGAACCGCGCGGCAAGCGATAATTCTTGCTTGTGCGAGCAAGGCGTACTTCGGTCCCAATTTGAGGGCGACTGGAGCGCGGCCACTTCTTTGGACGACGGGATTGATGGCGCCGGAGGCCTACACGCTGAAGGATGCGTTGGACGGGTGGATGGCAAGAGAGACAGCCGCGCAGATTCGGGAACGAGCAGCGGCTGCGTATGCCAAGTATCAGAAGATCAGCATGAATGCGGCGCTGCGGTTGTTTTCGTCGGGGTGGTGAGGAGCCTGGCGAGTTGAGTGAGGGCAGAAGAAGAGAAAGTTTAACGCAGAGACGCCGAGCGCGCGGAGGAAGCGGAGAGACGAAAGAGAAGAACGGCCCGCCTCGGAAGTCGGGCCCTGCGAATTCAGAACAACCCAAGATGGCCGGGCGAGCCCGACTCCGACAAGAAGGAAACCCAAGAGCACAGCCAGGAATGGCTGTGCCACCGGGGGAGAAGAGAAACCCAGTAGGGCGGCGCAAAGCCGCTCCTACACGAGCGCTAGTGAGATTCGAGGAATTTGCCGAGGATGGCTGCGGCGTGTTCGCAGAGTTTGCGGTCGTCGGGACCGAAGGCGGCGAGGAAGTGGGAGTCGATGTCGAGTTCGCCGACGACTTTGCCGCGGACGAAGACGGGGACGACGATTTCGGATTTGGTTTCGAGGGAGCAGGCAAGATAGCGAGAGTCGGAGTTGACGTCGTCGACGATAATGGTCTTGCCGCTGGAGGCAGCGGCGCCACAGATGCCCTGGTTCAGAGGGATGCGGGTGTGGGGCGTCATGGTGCCTTTGAAGGGGCCGAGGACGAGCGTGTCGCCGCCTTCCCTTTCGAGCATGTAGAAGCCGACCCAGTTGTAGCGGGTGAGCTTTTCGTGAAGAAGAGCGACGATGGATTTCATGAGGGCTTCGCCGGACGGGGCGGATTTGGCGAGCGAGTCGAGTTGGGGAATCATTTCGGCGGATTTTGGGTGTGTGGTTGTCATCGGGATTATTTTAGCGTGAGTGCGGGGTTGGGGCAAAAGGTGGGGCCGCGGCATTTCTTGAGGGGATGGGAGCCATCGTTGCAATCTAAAAGCGGAAGCAGAGCTTCCGCACTCCAAAGGAAGAAGTGGAAATTTTTGAGCGAATTTGACAGCGCTGGGAGTGGACACTAAACTACTAAAGTTGAGTTGCCGGGGTAGCTCATTGGTAGAGCGCCGCCCTGAAAAGGCGGGCGTAGCCAGTTCGATTCTGGCCCCCGGCACCATCCGAACGTACATCCCCAGGCAAATCCCACTCTCCGCTCAGCTTGTAACTGTCCCCTTCCGGGGTGAGCGTGATTTCCGTACAGTGCTTCGCGAGTTCCGCCTTCGCCCTCGGAATCTCTCCCGCGAGTCTCTCTTGAATGCGCTGGAGGCCACTCAGGACGAAAGCCGGGTGCCCCAGGCTCCGCTTTTTGGTGCCTGGGTCTTGGGTTCGCCGTTTCACTTTCACTAGCTTCGCACCGAAATTCTTGTACCTCGTAAATGCCAAATGTTTTCTAAGACTAAACTCCTTTTCCCCGCGCCCGCCGCTGCGACCCCTCCACCTCAAACATCGCCTCCACAACCGCTTCCAACCACAGCGCCACCGCCGTCGCACCCGGATCCGCATGGCCAATCACGCGATCGCCCAGATAACTTGATCTCCCCAGCCGTGGCGTCATCCGCGCCGTCGCCTCGGCTCCACGCTTCGCCTCTTTCACCGCGGCCTCAAGCACTTCGCGCGAAGCATCTGCTCCCGCGCTCTTCAGCGCCGCCACAAACGGATACAGCGCGTCCAGCATCGTCCGATCGCCCGGCTTCGCGCCGCCCAATTCGCTGATGGCGTGAACCCCTTCCTCCATCGCCTTGGCCCACTGGACAGGGCTTGTCCAGCCGGAATTCTCCAGCACATTGCCGCAGCGCAGAAAAAACACTCCATAGAGCGGCCCCGATGATCCACCCAACGCGCTCCGCAGCGTCTGCGCCAGCGCCCTAAGCGTTGCAGGTGCTTCATCCAGCGGATACGTCTCCAAGGATTTCTGCACGGCCGTGGCCGCCCGCTTCATGCTCGCCCCAAGATCGCCGTCGCCGACGATGCGATCCATCTCCGTTAGTTCGCCTTCCGCCTCAATCAATGCCTTGCACGCGGCTTCAATCGCCCGTTTTATTTTCCGGCCCGTCTCCGTCTGCACATTTTTCACGCCCGCCGAACCCTGCCCCGCTGCCGCGCCTACCGCCACCTGCGTATCCAGTTTGCCGGGCCGCTGCTTCGCCGCGTTCGGCCACGCGGGAGCCGTAGTCGGCGCGTCCAGCCACCGCAGCGACGCATCATCAACCCCAAGCACCGAAATCGAGATTCCCGCCATGTCCAGCGACGAAAGCAATGTCCCCGCATACATCCTTTCCACGGTGTATCCCTTTTTCTCCAGTATCGTGATCGCATGGCGCGCCACAATCGCCAACTCCATCGCCGTCGTCGCGCCCAGATTATTGATCATCAGCGCCACGCGCCGGTCGTTCCCGAAATTGCCGCGTTTCAAAATCTGGTTCAACAGCGTCTCCGTCAATTCATCCGCGGGCTGCATCCGTGTACGCGTCACGCCGGGTTCGCCGTGAATCCCCAATCCCAGCTCCATCTCATCCTCGCCAAGTTCAAAACTCGGCTTTCCCACCGCCGGCGATGTGCCCGCCGAAAACGAAACCCCCATCGTCGCCAGCGACTTGATCGCCCCTCTCCCTACCGCCGCCACTTCCGCCAGGCTCTTCCCCTCGGCTGCCGCGCCTCCCACCAGCTTGTGAATGAACACCGTTCCGGCCAGCCCGCGCGCGCCCGCGAATTGCTTCGTCCCGTCCAGCGCAACGTCGTCGTCCACGACAATCATTTCCATTGGAATGCCTTCGGACCGCGCCATTTCCGCTGCCAATCCAAAATTCAGCCGGTCGCCCGTATAGTTCTTCACCACCAGCAGCGCTCCCGGTTTCCCCGCCACCGCCCGGATCGCCGCATGAATCGAGTCGGTATCCGGCGACGTAAACACCTCCCCAGCCACGCCCGCGCTCAGCATCCCTTCCCCAACGTAGCCCGCATGCGCAGGCTCATGTCCGCTGCCGCCTCCTGAAATAATCGCCACTTGCTTGTCCCGGATTCGCTCCGCATCCGCGCGAACCAAAACCTTGTGCCCAGCCAATCTCGCCAGGCCCGGACTCAGAACGGCCAGCCCTTCCAACATCTCCTCCACCGCATTTTCCGGACGGTTAATAAACTTTTTCATGACCGCGCCTCCTTCCCAGCAGAGCATCCTGAGACTCGCTACCATTTTGCGAGACAATTTGCCGTAGTTCGCTATATGCCGATCGCCCGCAGCACCGCCCCGGCCAAGCCGCCTCCAATCAACGGTCCGATCACGGGAATGATCGCATAGCCCCAATCCGATCCGCCCTTTCCATCAATGGGAAGCGCCGCGTGCGCCAGCCGCGGCCCCAGGTCGCGCGCCGGATTAATCGCATAGCCTGTTGTTCCGCCGAGAGAAAGTCCGATGCCCCATACCAGTGCGCCAACCAGATACGGCCCAAGCCCCGCCGCTGGCCCCGAGGCCGCCACCGCCCTTGAAAAAATCGCCCCCACCACAAATACAAGCACGAACGTTGCGATAATTTCGCTCACCAGGTTCGCGCCAAATCGCCGGATCGCCGGCGCCGTGCAGAACACCCCCAGCTTCAATCCCTGGTCCGGCGTCTCTTTCCAATGCGGCAGAAACTGCAACCACACCAGCGTCGCCCCTACAAACGCTCCCGCCATCTGCGCCGCGATATATGGCGCGACTTTTGCAAACTGCCCCGACGACACGGCAAATCCCAAAGTCACCGCCGGATTCAGATGCGCGTCGCTGCTTCCGCACGCAATGGCCACGAAAACCCCCGCCATCACCGCAAACGCCCAGCCGCTCGTAATCACCATCCAGCCTACGCCTTCCGCTTTCGAGCGCTTCAGCAGCACGCCCGCCACAACTCCGTCCCCCAAAAGGATCAAGATCAGCGTGCCCATGAACTCGCCGAAACATTTTGCCAGCATCAAGTGTCTCCTGAACTAAATGAAACTCAATCCACCCAATCGAACGACCGGGTTACCGCCTTCTTCCAAAGCCGATACATCTCTTCCCTCTTCTCACTCTGTAAATTCGGCTTCCACGTGTGGTCCACAGCCCAGTTCGCCCGCAGGTCCTTCAGGTCCTTGAAGTAGCCCACAGCCAGTCCCGCCGCATACGCCGCACCCAGCGCCGTCGTCGCATCCTTCGTTACCGGCCGCACCACCGGCCGGTCGAGAATATCCGCCTGGAACTGCATCAGCAACTCGTCGTTCACCATGCCGCCGTCCGTCCGCAGTACGTCCAGGTTGATCCCCGAATCCTTTTCCATCGCTTCCAGCACGTCGCGTGTCTGAAACGCGGTGGACTCCAGCACCGCCCGCGCAATATGTCCTTTGTTGGCATACCGCGTCAAGCCGGTAATCACTCCGCGCGCGCTATCCTTCCAGTAAGGCGCGTACAACCCCGAAAACGCCGGCACAAAATAAACTCCTCCGTTGTCGTCGACCGTTCGCGCCAGCTTCTCGATGTCCGAACTCTTTTCAATCAAGCCCAGGTTGTCGCGCACCCACTGCACCAGCGCCCCGGTGATCGCGATGCTTCCCTCCAGCGCGTAATGCGCCGGCTGGTCGCCAAACTTGTACCCCATCGTCGTCAGCAACCCGGATTTCGAATCCACTTTCCGCGGGCCCGTGTTCATCAGCAAAAAGCATCCGGTCCCATACGTGTTTTTCGCCTCGCCCGCTTCAAAGCAGGTTTGCCCCACCAGCGCCGCTTGCTGGTCGCCCAGAATCCCCGAAATCGCCACGTCCTTAATCGCCGGCTCTTTCGCAACTCCGTACCTCTCGCTGCTCGACCGGATCTTCGGCAGCATCGCCGCCGGAATTCCAAATGCCTCCAGCATCCCCTTATCCCAATCCAGGGTCTCCAGATTCATCAGCTGCGTCCGGCTCGCGTTGGTCACATCGGTGATGTGAACTCCTCCGTTCGGCCCGCCGGTCAGATTCCACACCAGAAAAGTGTCGATATTCCCGAAAATCGCATCGCCAGATTGCGCCAGTTCTCGCGCCCCTTTCACGTTTTCCAGAATCCATCGAATCTTTAATCCGCTGAAGTACGTGGTAAGCGGCAACCCGGTCTTTGCGCGAAAGCGATCCTGCCCGCCCGTCTTCGCCAGTTCGCTCACATAATCCGCAACTCGCGTGTCCTGCCACACCAGCGCGTTCGCCACCGCTTTGCCG
>DATLVJ010000424.1:0-5342 GCA_035577585.1 Candidatus Limnocylindrales bacterium | reverse complement strand
CACCACGTTCCCCTGGCCAATCACCAGCACCACGCCGCGCCATCCGGTGTTGCCGGAGAAGTTCAGCGTACCGGTCACCACCAGGATTCCGTAGCCCGTATTGTTGCCCGCCAGAGTTAGGTCACCATTGACCACAGTGATCTGCGGGTTTGATGCGGATCCCATCGGAACGGAATTCGTCGGACCTGCTATCACGTTATCCGCAACTTTCGAGATATCTGAAACGAGTTGGTTCAGGCTGCTCACGGTGTTCTCGGAGCTCGGCAGCAAACCGCTGATGTTGCCGATACTCGGCGTGCCACCATTTCCCAAGTAGTGATTCAACCGGTTAAGAGGAATCGTAGAGGCCGCAAGTGCTATGTCCGCAGGCGAAACGACGCCGACCGCTGGTTTGGCTGGTTGCACGGGTATAGTGCATCCGGGCATCGGGTTCGAGCCAGACCGATCATTCCCGTTCATGTCGAACGGGTTCGAGTTCGGGGCATTGTAAGTCGGCGTCAAGCCGTCAAAGGTCAATGCCGATGGGAATCGCAGGTTCAGATTTGTCGCCGCCGCAACATACTGCACCAGGCGCTGGCTCCCGGACGGAGTTACGGCCAGGGCCGTAAACTCAAACACCTGAAAAGGCGCTCCGCCAGCGGCAGTCAAAGCTGCTTGCGTGCCCTGCTGTTTGCCGTCGTAAAACAACGGGGTCGTATTATCCAGGGTTCCGTTGCCATCTACGTCAATACCCGCGGACGCTTCCGTATGCGGCGTGATGCGCACCCACTTATACAGCGGGCCAGCCACCCCTGCCTGCGGCCAGATTGAGGCGATCATCGTTGCCGTAGTCGGCGGAGCTCCACCCCATTCGCTCGAGTACTGTCTATCGGCATACTGATTCGTCGTGGACATGTCCGTCGGATTTACCGTCTCCGTCCCCGCCGGATTTCGAATGTACGCCACCTGACCGACCGCCATAATCCCCGTCGTCGGTGAGATCAACAACCCGCCGATGTAGTTCGGGCTCGAAGTCCACATTCTCCCGCGAGCTTCTTCCACGCCCGCGCGTGCGTCATAGAAAGCTTGCACCGAAGACTTGTAGTTGGAATTGAGAGACGTCTCCGTGCCGGCCATGACCATCAACGCCAGCGCCACCACGCTGATCAGAAGAAGCGCGAAAATGGCAATAAACAGCGCCACTCCGCGTTCCGACTTCCTGCTGGTTTTCGGTGAACGATTCTTCATTTTTTTCTCCCTGCTTCTGAAGCTCTTCGGCTACTGATTCGGATTGATGCGTGCCGCCTGGCCAGTCAAAAGGACCACGCGCAATTTATTTGTGTTTGGATCGTTCCTGGGTGCCTGAACAATCAGCGAAATATTCACACCGCGGATATTGGCTGGTTGAAGGGCGGCCCCGGCATCGTAGTTGTACGTGAAGACCGGAACAGCCGTGCTTGTCGGGAACATGGAGGGATACGCCGTTTTGATTGCCGCGATCTGAGCCGCCGACGCATTGTTCATCACATTGTCCAGATACGGAATCAGATTGGGCGTTGTCGCCGCAACCGGATCAACGCCCGCGCCCGTCTTTGGGACCACTGCGCGCATTAGCGTTGTTCCCTGCAACGAGTACCGAACCCACTCCACACCGTTGCCGTCTCCAAAATCGGCTTCGACGATCAGGTCGAACCCAGCCGGCGTAGTGCAAGTCGCGAGCACAGTGCAAGGTACCGCTGGCGAATAACCCGGCATCCAGGCGAAGGGAGTTGCGACTTTGCTCGGATTCGCCGCCGCCGTCGCCGCCAGGAAAGAATTGGCCGGAGGATAACCGGCGGAATGGACGTCGCGGGCAATCTGGTCCATCGCCACGCTGGCTTGCTGGAAAGAGTTCAGAAAATCCTTTTCCTGTTTGTAGCGCGTCAGGGAAACTCCCAGCAATGTGAACGTGATCCCGGCGATCGTCGTGAACAGCAGGGTGGCGATCATCAGTTCGATGAGCGAAAAACCACCTTCCTGTCTCGTCTGGAATTTCCGTAGATTTTTCATTTTTGCACCAACGTGTCCACCACCGCGGGCAGCATCACCTGGCTGGCATTCCCGCTCCCGCCTCGTCGGCGGCAACCCACTATGAACCGCTTGCTCACCACCTGGCCGCCACTCACAATGCTGATTACCGCCCAGCGCATCTGATAGGTCGCGCTTTCCGTATCCGTCAAATCATTCGGATCCTGGAACGTATAGTTGTACCCGGCCACCGCCGCGGCAGTGAAATCGATCGTCGGAGGATTTACTGTTGGGTCTACCGGGCCGCCAAACACCGTGTTTGTCACCGTCTGGCTTCCCAGGTTGACCACTCTGAGGTCCGCGTCCGTGAAGGTGGCCGATGTCAGCGGCTGATTGATCATCTGATCCAACTCGCGCTGCGCAAACACCATCGCGGTCGTGTCCACGCGGTTCTTGAAATTGGACTGCTGGCTCGCCGGCACCAGCTGCACCACCCCGACAATCCCGACCATCAGGATTAGCGTGGCGATAGCGAGTTCGAGCAGCGTGAAACCGCGTTGCCGCCTTTTGTTGTGTGTTCCCGCCGAAAGCAAGATATTTTCTTGTTTCACAGTGTTTCCCTCATGAACTACATCCTGCTCCAGGTCCCACTCGGCGGCGCCGTCCAGACCTTTGCCTGACCCATTGGCGTCACCGTAATCGCCCGGAAACCTATGTTGGTGTTGGCCGATCCCATCGAAACGAACCACACCTTCGGCACTCCCCCACCGCACGTTGTATAGTCAACGACTCCCCTGGAATTGAACGTGATGCACCCGGCGCCTAGGGCCGCTGTATTCGCCAAGCCCGTTGTGGAGGCAGCCGGCGCACCCAGAGGAGTCATCTGCACGTAGTTCGGCACAAGAAACACCGGGTCGGTGCCCACATACGCGCCGTTCGCCAGATCCACGTAATATGCCGCCTGCCCGCTCACGACTGCTTGTCTGATGCTCACCGAGCTGTTGCGGCGAACCGCGTTAAACCGGGCCACTTCGACCAGATTCTGGAGGGCGGTGGCGGTTGTGTTCATCCGGTAGATGTTTATCGAACGCACGATGCCGGGCACGCTGACGGCGGACAGCACCATCATGATGCCGAGCACGACGACGAGCTCGATCAACGAAAACCCGCGTTGGGGGGAAAGCCGATTTGTGGGCATATTTTTCATGATCTTCAGTTACCCGTCTCTGGCTTCGGATTGACGCTCTCCTTTGCTCTTCAAATCGGCGAACGTACGCCGGTTGGGCGTCTCCGTAGCTCGATGACTATTTCACAGGTTTGCGCTGTGACTTCCTATAGGACGAAAGTCCTGTTTTGCCTGACCTGCCAAGACCTGTCCCTGCCTCCAGAGTGCGGCTCAAATACTGTCCGCTTGGCCAGTGACGCGATAGTTAGAAATCCCCAATCAGAATCTCTGCGGCTCTGAATCGTTGTTCGTCATCAAGCCCTTACCCCGCGGGCTGACGCCCTCTGCTGTTTATGGCAAACTAGATGTTTACGCGGCACGCTTTCGAGCAGGGTGAGCGCCCCTCATCGGGCAGCAAGGCCCGCCGTCGAACACTCAGACACACCCTCAGGGAAAATCCTGGCGGTAACGGATACGAATGGACCCAAAGTTCATACGCAATTTCTGTATCATCGCGCACATTGACCACGGCAAGTCCACCCTTGCCGACCGCCTGCTCGAAATGACCGGCGCTCTCTCCCAGCGCGAGATGCACGAGCAGGTGCTGGACTCCATGGACCTGGAGCGCGAGCGCGGCATCACCATCAAGGCCAAAAGCATCCGACTTCACTACACCGCCAAAGACGGCAACACCTATCGCCTGAACCTTATTGATACCCCTGGCCACGTGGATTTCTCTTACGAAGTCTCCCGCGCGCTTTCCGCTTGTGAAGGCGCCCTGCTGGTTGTGGACGCCAGCCAGGGTGTGGAAGCGCAAACCGTCGCCAACACTTTTCTCGCCGCTTCCCATAACCTCACCATTCTCCCGGTCATTAATAAGATCGATTTGCCTGCCGCCCAGCCCGATTTCGTGAAAGAGCAGATCGAGAATGTGCTGGCCATTCCCGCCGCCGATTCCCTCATGATCAGCGCGAAAAGCGGCATTGGCGTCGAAGACGTGCTCGAGGCGATCGTTCAGCGGATTCCCCCACCCAAAGGCAGTGCCGAAAATCCATTTCAGGCCTTGGTATTTGATTCGTGGTTCGACATCTATCGCGGTGCGGTTGTTTTGGTCCGAGTCATGGAAGGCCGCATCACCAAGCACATGAAGATCCGCCTGGTCGCCACCAATGAAGTGTATGAAGTGGAGCAACTCGGGACGCTGACGCCGAAGCCCGTGGCGCTCGAAGAACTCGAAGCCGGCGACGTCGGCTTCATCGTCGCCAACATCAAGCGCGTGGCCGATGCCCGCATGGGCGACACCGTCACCGAAGCCTCGCGCCCCGCCCCCGCGCTCCCCGGCTTCGAAGCCATCAAGCCCATGGTCTTCGCCGGAATTTTCCCCGTACTGGCAGACGAGTACGAACCCCTGCGCGATGCGCTCGGCAAACTGCAATTAAACGACGCTGCCTTTTTCTACGAGCCGGAAAATTCCGTCGCCCTGGGCTTCGGCTTCCGCTGCGGCTTCCTGGGCCTGCTACACCTCGAAATCGTCCAGGAACGCCTCGAACGCGAGTTTGGCCTGAACCTCATCACCACCGCGCCCAGCGTGCGTTACCGTATCACCCGCGTCACCGGCGAAGTGATCGAAGTGGACAGCCCGGCGAAATTTCCCAATCCCAGCGACATCGAAAAAATCGAAGAGCCGATCATCAAGGCGATGATCATCACCAACGACGACTCCGTCGGCGGCATTCTGCAGCTCTGCCAGGACAAGCGCGGCACCCAGAAAAATTTCGAGTACCTCTCGCCCACCCGTGTCATGCTCACCTATGAACTGCCGCTGAACGAAATCGTTCTCGATTTCTACGACCGGCTGAAAAGCGTTTCCCGTGGCTACGCTTCGCTCGACTATCACCTCGCCGGTTACAGCGAATCGGATTTGATTAAGCTGGATATTCTCGTCGGCGGCGAACCCGTCGACGCGCTGGCCCTGATCATTCACCGCGAATTTTCCGTCGAACGCGGGCGCGACCTGGTCACTCGCCTTCGAAAATTAATTCCCCGCCAGATGTTCGAAGTCCCCATCCAGGCCGCCATTGGCAGCCGCGTCATCGCCCGCGAAACTGTCGCCGCCATCCGCAAAAACGTTCTCGCCAAATGCTACGGTGGCGACATCTCCCGCAAACGCAAACTCCTCGAAAAACAAAAA
>DATLVJ010000423.1:0-2467 GCA_035577585.1 Candidatus Limnocylindrales bacterium | reverse complement strand
TGATCTGAAACCGCGAAAAATTAAGGCCGCGGGGGCGGTCTATCCGCGCTGGATGCTTTGTACGTGTAAACAAAGCAGGAAAGCTACCGCAAAGCCGCAAGCAACAAACCCTCGCAATATCCGGTGCGTTCGCTAATCCATCAACTGCGATGAAACACTGAAGCAAGGGGCGGGCATTCTATCACCCTCGAGCTGGGAGGCTTCACAGAATTTCTTCGGTAACTATCGCAAGGGCAATGATCGACGAGCAACAAATGCGATTCGATTGTCAGGCTCGGTATCTTAGGATTACCACAAGGGACTTTCAATTCTTCTCAAGACCGTTGAACTGGATAAGTTGCAAGCGCGGCAAGAATTTCTACCAGAAGTAGGTCGCAGAGTAGTATTCTGAGTCTCGTCTGTTTTGAGCTTTCGCCGATTCGTTCCCGCGGCAGTCTGGAACGACAATGGTTAGACTCAAGGTGTCAATACGAGATCGCAATGCCACGGCCTTATCGCTCCTTGTTTGGCTGCTCTTTTTTGGCGTTTGCGGTTGCGTCGCCAAGCCCTCGGACATTCTCTCCAGCTCCCCACAATCTGTCCCTCGCTATAGGTTGGCAGTACGACTTCTGCCTGATGCACATCGGCTTGAAGCATCAGGAACATTACAGTTGGCGGCAGTCAATTTTCCTCGCAACAGCATTGACCTGTCTTTGAGTGAGCTGATGTCCGGCTTGAGGGTTGATGTCGTCAGCCCTGCTGTTAGTGCAGGCGAAACGAAATTGGACAAAACGGAGCGTCCTTATTCACGTCCCGGATGGGGCACGACGACCTGGACAATCAGTCCACGTCAGCCATTTCCACCAAATGAATCGATTCTCCTTCATTTCTCATACGCAGGCGAGGGTGAAAGGGCGGGCTTCATTTTTGACCTGGGGTCGGAAGTTTCCTTCGCGGGCGGAATAGGTACGGCGTGGTACCCAGAGGTCGAGGAGGTGACCGGCGACAACGATGGACGGCTCAGAGGTCAGAGAGGCACAGGAATGCTGGAGTTCCTTGTGCCAACTGGTTACCTGGTGCATGCCTCAGGTACAGCGCATAGCCTGCCAAGCGAGATCTCTCAGGGAACTTTCCGCTTCGAGATTAACGATCCTACATTTTTCTCCTTCGGGGCTGCAAAATATACGGTGCAACGAAGGGGCGGCACGATCCCCACCGCCCTTTACCTGCTGCGACCACGAAAAGATGCAGCGGCCTTTTTGGACGGTGCCGCGCGGGTTCTCGGCGCACTTACAAAAGAGTTCGGCGGGTACCCGCACGCAGAGTTTGCCATCATTGAAGTCCCCACTAAGCAGGCTGGTCGAGCCGGATTCGATGGGGCCAGTGTTGACGGGTTCATCTTTGCAAACAGTGATTTTCTCGACAAGGGTTTCAATACGGCTTACTTTGGGCATGAAATCAGTCACCAATGGTGGGGCAGCTTAATCACAAGCAAGGCCTTGGAGGGGCGTTGGATGCTGTCTGAAGGAATGGCCCAGTTTGGCTCATTGCGAGCAGTGGAGTCCCTCGAAGGTGAAGCCGCCGCTGAAAGATACCGCCGCACCGGCTATCCCGGTTATATCTCTGACCAATGTGCCCTTGGCTATTTCGCCCTACTAGCCAGAGGCTTAGATCATCCTTTATTCAACCTGCCGTTGGAAGGTAACCAGTCGCGCACGCTGTCTGACAGCAAGGGCTTTATCGTGTGGGATATGCTTTCACGCACGGTGGGTCGGACTGTATTTAGTCGTAATCTGCAAAACTTCATAATAGTGCACAAATATCAGCGCGTTAGTTGGCAGGAGTTTCTGGAAGCGGTAGAAGGTGATGCTGGTAAGAATCTCAAATGGTTTGCCGATCAATGGCTTGAGCAGACAGGCGCGCCCGATTACCAACTAACCTGGAAACAGAACGGCAAGATCTTGCGCGGAACAGTTTCGCAACCGGCGCCTTATTTCCGAGCCGCCCTCGAAATCGAGGTTCAGGGTTCGGCCAGAACCATCGACAAGCTGATCGAAATCACAGGAGACCATGTTTCGTTCGATTGGAATGTGCCCTTTCGCGTAGACTCAGTGACGCTCGATCCACACTATCAAGTGTTGCGCTGGACGCCGGAATTTCACGCTCACTTCCCACATCCAAACCTCAAATGAAGTCACCCATCGAGATGCACTTCCTTTTGATTAAGCAACGAGATGAGACTTTGATGATGTTTGAACCCGATGTGGCCGCGCGGCACTTGCTACTGAGCCACCTGCGTCACGAAGCACCCTTTCAATAACTGCACGCTCGTTCCGGCGAATATATTGCTTTATTGAGAACCCCTGCCAACTCTGATTCTCAAGTTCTTCACCTTGGTTCGTCAGAACGACGTCAATATGGATATCGGCAATGTCTTCGCGGCCAGGGATTTTGGGAACCACGATTTCTCCTTATCTTTTCTTTTGGC
>DATLVJ010000422.1:0-3059 GCA_035577585.1 Candidatus Limnocylindrales bacterium | reverse complement strand
GGTCGTCATTGACGAGCGCCCGCCAGTTCACCGACATCATGCCTTGATAAAGCTGAGGCTGATACGTCACGCGCTGGGTCGAGCCCAGAACTTCGCGCGCCGCCTGCTGCATCGCCCGCTCGGTCGGCGGTTCGCCGGCTCCGTGAGGATTCAACGTTCCGTTTCCGTCGAACGGCATGCGCGAGAACGGCTTCACAGCCTGATCCATCGCGTAGCGAGCGACAGCGCGGAAGTCGCGCAGCGGGTGTTTCTTCACCAACGGCAGGTTGGAGATTTCCGCCACGCTGTAAAACTCGTACAGCATGCGGTCAATGATGTCGACCGTGAGCGCGTTGTAGTCCGAATAGGACATTGTTTCGCGCAATCCGATACGAGAGGCTTCTTTGATGAACAAACCCGGATACTTCTGATCCAGGTACTGCACGAACACTTCGTTCGTGGGGTTCATCGCTTCGTTGAAGAACAGCGGGTTTTCCCGCCCGTTCATCACGTCGTTCATCAGCCGGGCCGCTTCAACGACGCGGCGCCGATGCGCGGGCGAATTGTTCTTGCGGCGCGGCGCGTAACTGCCGGTCTCTTGAACCTTCGCGGTTACTGCCGCCTCGGACCATTCCGAAGCGGCTCCGATTCTCTCTAAGCCTGTTCCAGGGTTCAGTTCAGCCATGATATATGTCTCCTTTTGCCCTTTCTTAGGCTGCGTAAGCGGTTGAGCCGCCCACCTTGAGTCTGACTACCGCGCCAGTGTTCGTAACACCGGAAGCAATGGCCGCATTCTGATCGAGGTTGCCGAACGGAATGTTGCCGCGGGTGACGTCGAGCGTCAGGTTGTAAGTGACGTTCGTCGCCGTGTCCAAAGTGCCGGTCGCGAAAATCTCATCGCCGGGGTTGATCTGCAAGCCCGATACCGGGCTCTTGGTCGATTGACCGATGACCGTGAGTGAGAATGAACCGTCCAGATGGAAGGTGGTCCCGCCAGTGGTCGAGTCGTAAGCGTCCATTGCGACCACAGCCAGCCCACCGATTAGGCAGGGCATGCCGCTGGTGACTGCCGAGGGGCAGGGGAACCATCGGTTATTCTGCGGTACGCCAATTTTTACCTGATTGATCGACATTAGGCGGCCCGTCCTTTCACGAGATTCAGACCCGTAAGTCCACTGAACACAGTCGCCTCAGCCAATTCGAGCTCCTGAATCGCTTCCTGCTCGCGTTTCTTGGCCTCGCGAAGCTTCTCAGGATCGACGGGCGCAGCAAAGGAAGCACCCAGCCCGCGAACCTGCCCAGAGCCCATGATGGATGCCAGGTATTCGCCTTCGGCTTTCGCTTCGTTCACCACGATTTCGCGGAACTTGTCGACGTCGAGCGCACCGTCTTTGCGCGGCATCGCGGCAACGGCCCGCTCGGTAATTCGTACTTTGGCCTGTGAGGGTAGCGTGACGCCTTCGAGAATGCGGGTCGCTTCCTCTCTGGCATCGAGGCGCAAACCCCGTTCGATCAATGGAGTAGTCGCTTTCGCGATGCCCTCATCGATAAGTCGTTGAGCTTCTTCTAGGGTCATTTCCCCCTCCTGTGAGTTTGGCCTTGCAGCCTCGGTCAGAATCATTCCACCCGCGCCTGCGCGAGTCACCACGTCAACCGATTCGGCGTGGGTCAATTCCTTCAAAATCGGTAGGCCGTCCTGCTTTTTGCCGGATTCGGCAACGCCAGACGCCCGAATGGACATCCCAACGTGAGCGGCTTTCTCTTCAACCATTTGGCCGTGATCCGCGAATACCTTCATTCGCGCGTACAAGCCCGGCCCTTTGGCGTGAGTTTCTCGATACACCGCGTCCGTGGTCAGTACGCCAGCGAGGTTTCTGATGTCGCCCTCGGGCCGCGCAGCTTCCTCGGCGGCAGTCGGGTGATTCAGGTAAACATGCGTTCCGGCCTTGAAAACATTGGGCCCATCCCGTTTCAGGACCTCAGCCGGATAAATGGCCGAAGACCCTTTGCCAGGAGCGATGAGCTTCATTTCGTAGTCGGCGCGCGCTTCCCGAATGACAATTGTTTCGAGTGGCGCAGCCGATTCGAATAGCTTGATAGAATCGTGTAATGTTTCGCGTGACACGTTGGCGGGGTCCGCTTCCTGGGTGCTCAAATCGCCAGAAACACCGTTGGAGCCGCTGCCGGGAGTGCCAGACGATCTACGCAAAGCTTCGGAGGCAGTCTCTCCGTCGCCGCGCCAAGATTGCGGCAGCTCAGATGTCCATCCCTTCGCCTTCGCAATCCGAATGATGTTTGCTTTCAGCTTGGACATGCCGTAATTCGAGGAGCCAGCCCGGCCCATCGCGTGAACTGCGGCTTTCACGTCCGAAGACTTGAGAATCGGAAAAGATTTGCCCTTGCCGGCAAAGGAACCTTCGTCGGCCTTATCCCGTTCACCCTTCGAAATGAACCGTTCGATGAGCGGGCAGGGACCTTCGGTGTAAAGTTTGGCCTCCTGCATCGCCGTATAGTGATCGTCTTCGTCGACTTCGGGAATGTAACTCGTCACAGGAACGACGTCCTGCGCGTTCTCCATGTCGAGATTGGTTGCGACCTTACCGCCGACGTTGGCGATTTCGTACGGGCACATCATCACATCGCCATTGCAGCAATACACCACATCACCGGACGTATCGTCGCCAGAGTGGTCGATGTAGTAGCCGTAGGCTCCCGTTCCCCGGTGCGCGTCCTGAACAGCGTCAGCAAGCCGGGCGCGGATGTCGCCCTGCATCATTGCTTCCTGAAGTTTGAACGCTAAAACCTGGATTCCTGGTGTGAGTCCAACGGCAGCCATTGGAAGTACGGTACTACAGTTCTATTACCCTTCCAACAAAAGCGGTAAAAATCTCAGTATGATAGGTGACACGATGGACACAGCCACAGAATCACCTTTGATGTGCTCGAAGTGCGAGAAGCGCCCGCGTGCCGACAATAACGGAACGAATCCGTGGTGTCTGGAATGCCGCGCAGAGTATCAGCGCGATTATTCCTCGAAGATCAAAAAGCAAACCGCGGAGCAGGCTTTCGCGCGAGGAGTG
>DATLVJ010000421.1:0-4171 GCA_035577585.1 Candidatus Limnocylindrales bacterium | reverse complement strand
CCTGCGCCTGAGCCGCGTCTTCCTGAATCGCCCTGATCTCATCCAGCAGATGCTCGTCCTCGATCACGCCAGGCTTCACAAGAGCACGCTCACGAAAGTCGTCGTCGGCCCGCTGCTCGGCCAGGGTCTGCTGATCAGCGAAGGCGACTTCTGGCGCCGCCAGCGCCGCCTCGCGCAGCCCGCTTTTCATCGCTCGCGCACCAACGAATATTCCCCGGTCATGGTGGAATGCGCCCTGGAGCGGATGAAGCACTGGCGCGCAGGCGAAACTCGCAACATCGCCGAAGAGATGATGAAGCTCACCCTGGAAGTCGCTGTTCGCACCCTCTTTGGCACCACCCTCGCCGGCGATTCCGACTCCATCGGAAAGGCCATGACCTTCCTCATGCGCTATTATCTGCGGCGCGGCCGCTCGCCTTGGCGCATCCCCGCAAGTTGGCCCACGCCCGCGAATCGGCGCGCCCGCCGCGAAGTCGATTACATGGATTCGCTGATCTACGGCATTATTTCCGACCGCAAGAAAGACACCCAGCCCCGCAACGATCTGCTATCTCTTTTGATGGGCGCTATGAATGAAGACGGCAGCCAGATGACTGAGCGCCAGGTCCGCGACGAATCCATGACCCTCTTCGTTGCCGGCCACGAGACCACCGCTCTCTCGCTCTCCTGGACCTGGTATCTGCTCGGCGAAAATCCCGAAGCCGAGGCTCGCTTGCACCAGGAACTCCACGCCGTTCTCGCCGGACGTCCCGCGGAAGTCTCCGACCTCGAGAATCTCCCCTATCTCAACGCGGTCGTCCACGAATCTCTCCGCCTCTATCCGCCGGCGTTCGTCATGGCCCGAATGAATGTGGAACCGGTCCGGTTCGGCGGCTACGAATTTCCGCCGGGAACGACCCTGCTCGCCTCGCAATGGGTGATGCATCGCGACGCAAGAATCTTTGACCAGCCAGAGAGATTCTTGCCGGAACGCTGGCTCGACGGCCTTGAATCGCGCTTGCCTCCAGGCGCGTATTTTCCGTTCGGTGATGGCCCGCGCCGCTGCATCGGGCAAGGTTTTGCACAGCTCGAAACCGCGTTGGTGATCGCCGCGATCGCCCAGAAATTCCGCTTCCGCCTGAAAAAAGATTTCCCGGTTGTTCTCGAACCGCTCGTCACCCTCCGCCCCAAATACGGAATCGCGATGTCTATCGAATCGCGTTGAGCGGCCACAAGCCGGCAACACACCTTCAAATTTTGCTTAGCGCATCAGCTCGGGAAACCATTTCGAAAACCCCCGTTGACCTCGTTGCTCGCGTGGTCATATTGTCTTGAGCGGTCAGCTCCTTCACAGGCGGAATCCCCGCGGGGAGCTTGCCCAAATTCCCGCGCTGGGGGTAGTCATGAGCAATTTCCGCATCCATCCGTTTGCCTGCACTTTCATCTTCCAGTCGGCCCCGCGCGTCTGGATGCAGCGCATCTCACCTGCCCCATGGCGGCGAATCCTGGCGCAAGTTTTCCTCGCCCTCTCTTTGGCAACTCTCCTTGCATCGGCGTCGCCTGCCCAGACGCCGCAAGAACTTCAAAAGGAACTCCAACAACTGAAATTGGACTACGAGTCCAAAATCGCCGCGCTTGAACAACGCCTTTCCCAATTGGAACTTGCCTCATCAGCCTCCGGCGCCCCGGCAGCCGCGGTCCCGTCTCCTGTGCAAGCGGCCGCTCAGAATCAACCTCCTTCGACAGCGGCCCAAAAAGTGGCGCAAAACACCTGGAAGATCGTTCAAGGTGGGCAAACTGACACCGCGGCATTGCAAGAGCAGGTAGGCTCAGGTCTCGAGTATGACCAACTGCGCGATGCTGACGTTCGCCTCAAAAACCTTGAGGCGCAATCCAAAGCCTTTGAATTTCATGGCTACCTTCGCTCTGGTTATGGGCTGAACGGCAATGGCGGCCAGCAGGTCGCGTTTCAAGCGCCGGGAGCGGGGGCGAAATATCGCCTCGGCAATGAAGCCGAAACCTACGCCGAATTGATCTTTGTCAATAACTGGATCAACCCCAGCCACGAAGCAGGCAAAGCTTGGCTCCGTACCGAATCTTTGGTGGAGGCCGACACAACCAACTCATCAAACTACGACACCACCGACAAGTTCCGTTTCCGCGAAGCATTTGTGCAGGCCGGAAACGTCTTGAAATTCCAGCCAGACGCCAAATTCTGGGCCGGCGAACGCTACTACCGCAGACAACACATCGAAATCAACGACTTCTACACACTAGACATGAGCGGTTATGGCGGCGGAGTGGAAGATATCAACACCAAAATCGGCCACCTGGCCGTCTCCTACCTTGCCGGAGCCAGTAACAGCATCACTACTCCCAGCGGGCCCTTGGCCAAGAGCAACCTTGACGTCCGCATGTACGACATGAAGCTGCTGACGGGACGTTTCGGCGTCTGGTACAACTTCGCGGCTTCGAAGGGAGGCGTATCCAACGGCACTCTATACCCCAGTACCCAGGGGAACGCCGTCGGGTTCTACTATCTGCATCCCGAATTCTACGGTGGCTACCACAAATTCACCTTCCAATACGGCAATGGCGCCGCCAGCGATTTCAACACTTCTATCGTTCCGCCGACCTCTTTCAGCCATAATGCCAACAACTTTCTCATCACCGAACAGGTGCTCGTGCAGCCGAACAACCGCTGGTCCATGATGCCGCTCTTCATCTACCAGCGGTCGAAGGACGGGAATCCCGCGCATGGCGTCGACACCTGGCTCTCGTTTGGAGCTCGCCCGATATTCAATTTCACCGATCACGTCTCGCTCGCGTTTGAGCCGGGTATCGACCACACCACCAGCGGACAAAATCTCTACAGCGGCTGGCTCGTAAAGTCCACGGTCGCGCTCCAAATCGCCAGCGGCCGCGATTTTTTCAGCCGTCCCGTGGTTCGCGCGTTTTTTACCTATGCCAATTGGACCGACGGCTACAAAGGCTTCGTCGGAGGGATCCCCTACCTGAATCAGAACGCGGGCATGTCCTTCGGGCTCCAGGCGGAGTCGTGGTGGTAAACGAAACGCCGGCCGGTGTCGCCGGTTTCACTCGGATGTGTCACTCAATGCCGAGCTTATGCTGCAACTGCTCCAGGCTGACGCCCTTTGTCTCCGGATAAAACAGCAGCACCACAATAAACTGCACCACCATCATCACGCCAAACAGCAGAAAAGGCGCCCCGCCCGAAGACTTCGCGACCTGCGGAAAATAGTAAGCGATCAATGCGTTCATCACCCAGTGCGAAGAACTCCCCAGCGCTTGACCCTTCGCTCGCACGCGGTTCGGAAACACTTCGCCGATGTACACCCAGATCACCGCTCCTTGCGAAATCGCGAAAAACGCGATGTACGCCACCAGGAGCCACAGCAGGGAACTGCGGTGACTTTGCGTGTAAAACACCTCCGCGACTCCAAACAGGCACAAGGCCGTTCCCACCGCGCCGATCAGCAGGAGCGTTTTTCGTCCGAGCTTGTCGATCATGGTCATTCCCAGCAGCGTCGCCACCAGGTTCATGCTTCCAATCGCCACCGTCTGCAACCCGCCCGAAATCTTGTCGAATCCCGCGGCCGCAAAAATGTCGTTCAGGTAGTACAAAATCGCATTGATTCCCGCAAGCTGGTTGAACATTCCAATCGTGATCGCCAGGAAAATCGGCAGCCGGTATTTCCACGCGAAGAGCGGCTCGGACGTCTGAACCCTGTCCAGGTGGATGGACTCCACGATCTCGCGCAACTCACCTTCCGCATCCTCCGCTCCCATCGATTGCAGCACCCCGCGCGCTTCCTCCACGCGCTTCTGCGTCACCAGCCAGCGCGAGCTCGGTGGAATTCCAAACAGCAGAATCAGGAAAACAAACGCGGGCACCGCTGCGATGCCCAGTTGCCAGCGCCATTCCGCGGCTCCCAACCCGAAGCTCGCAATAATGTAGTTCGAGAGATACGCGATCAAAATGCCGACGACGATGTTGATCTGGAACATCCCCACCAGCCGCCCGCGCAATTTTGCCGGCGCAAGCTCCGCGATGTACACGGGCCCCAGCACCGACGATCCCCCAATCCCCAGTCCGCCTATAAATCGCGCCGCCAGCAGCACCTGCCAGTTCCACGCAAACGCGCATCCCAGCGCTGAAACCACGTAGCAC
>DATLVJ010000420.1:0-5217 GCA_035577585.1 Candidatus Limnocylindrales bacterium | reverse complement strand
AGGTGGCAAAGGCATTAGAGGCCCGCAAAATGCCGGTCTTCTTCTCGGCAAAGCCAATCTGATTGCAGCTGCCGCCAGCAACAACAGCCCCCTTGATGATGTTGTCGGACGCGGAATGAAGGTCGCCAAGGAGCAGATCGTCGGGATGGTGGCCGCGGTGGATTGGTTTCTCAGCCAGTCTGACGCGGGGTTCGAAGCCGAGTTCCGGCGGCGCGCCGATCTCATTGCCGCTGCACTCAAGGATATTCCAACTTTGAAAGCTGAAATATTTATCCCGCTGGTTGCCAACAACGTGCCGCACTTGCTCATTCGGTACGACCAGCAGCGCGTGAAAATCTCTCCCAAAGAAGTCAAAAGACAATTGCACGCCGGCACGCCGAGCATTGAGCTGAATCCCGCCACCGGTTCCACGGAAGCCAGTGCCGGCATTCCCAAGGATCCCAATAAGATCGTGGTGGGCGTCTGGATGTTGGAGCCCGGCGAGGATGCAATCGTAGCCCGTCGCCTTCGTGAGGTATTAACACAAGCGGCAGCGATGTAGCCTCAAGGAACGAAGTCATCCATGAGGCTCATCCGCTTATCCACTGACTAAATGCCGGTTGCAGGCCCGCAACCCAGAGTTCCGGTTCAGGCTTTCCCACTCACCACTACTTCAATACTCGTCCCAAAATCCTTCAACATCACCACCGCCGCATTCCTTCCCGGTCCGCCGGTCACCGATCCCCCGGGATGAGTAGTCGCCCCCGTCTGGTACAAACCCGGAATCGGCATCCGATGCTGCGCATACCCCGGCATCGGCCGCATTGCTCCCGATTGCGCCGGCCCCGATCCTCCCGCATGGCAACTCCCATGCCAGTTGTGCGGATTCATCCGTTCCAGGTCCAAAGGACTCTCAATCGTTCGCGCCAGAATCTTATCATCCGTAAGATTCGGCGAAAACTTTCGCAGAAATTTCAAATTCGCATCCGAAACCTGCTCCCTGATCGCATCCCAATGCTCCGGCCCTTCCTTTAATTGATAAGGCTGGTAAGCCACAATCTTCACTGTATGCATCCCCGCCGGAGCACGCGAAGGATCGGCAAGGCTGCAACAAATCACATGCAACGAAGGATTTTCAATATTCACGGAACCCGACTTGTAGTCGACGCCCATCTGCATCGCCCGCTCTGAACTGATCATAAAGCCCGAATGCACCGGAGAAAGCACGCCTGCGGCAGTCGCATACTTTGGTGGTTCGGTGGTCGCGTAATTCGTCGCAAACAGCGTCAGCCCCGCTTCCCACGTCTCCACGCCTTCCAGAAAATCCTCGCCCCACAATTCCTTCGGCGCCATGTCCACTAGTTGCTTGATATGAATCGTCGAGACCACGGCCTTCTCGGCGCGATACGCGCTTCCATCGCCGCATTCCACGCCAACACATTTTCCATTTTCGACAATCAGCGTTTTGATCCATTTGTTCGTCAGGACCGTTCCCTGATGCGCCTCGATAAACCGCGCCAGCGCCGTCGTCAGCGCCCCGGACCCTCCCTTCGGCAGCGGCCGGCTCTCCCTCTGCTGGTGCAGCGGAATATACGCCGCTCGCGCCGTGGCTGGATCCAGCACTGGCTGCAGCGAGTACGGGCACCCCATCATGAACGCCCGGCAATGGTCGTCCTCAAACGTCTCCTTCAAAATCTCCCACGCGGACATTGCCAGCCGCCGCTGCCAGATTTTTCCCTGCGGATGCGCCGCCAGCAGCTCGTTCAGCGATTTGCCAAACCCTACCGGCGAAAACGTCAACGCGTTCAGCAGTGGCTTCACGGTTTCATACTCCGTGATCATCCGGCGATAAGCCTCGCCATCCCGCTTCGAAAACTTCGCGAACTCCGCGCACGTGCGGTCCAGATCGCGCCACTGCGTCAAATAACTGCCGTCGGGAAACGGCATGTGAAACACCGGGTCGGGATAAATGTACTCAAGCCCGTACTCGCCCAACTTCAGCTCGTCGTTGCGAATCAGCGGATTGCCATGAATTCCGTTGTGCGCCGAGGAACAAACGTCATGAACAAATCCTTCCAGCGTCAAGTGAGCCGATTTCACTCCGCCGCCCACAATCGGCCGCCCCTCCAGCACCAGGCACCGGTATCCAGCCTTCGCCAGATACGCCGCCGTAATCAGGCTGTTATGCCCGGCCCCAGCAACCACAATGTCAAACTGTTCCGCCACTAGCCGTCCCGCCTCCGGCGCCAATCTATGTTCTTGCGCATTGTCATCCCGAATCCCGCGTTTTTGCGGGTGAGGGATCTGCTTTTCGCTTTCGAGACTAACTGTCCTTTGGATTTCCCCGGTCCCGATTTCGGCTTACTCCGCCGCCAAATTCTTCTGCAACGTCGCCGCGTCCACTTCTTTCTCCCACCGCGACACCACCACCGTCGCCACTCCATTTCCAATCATATTCACCGTCGCACGGCACATGCTCATAAACCGGTCGATCCCCAAAATCAACGCCATCCCCGCCACCGGAATCGTCGGTATCACCATCAGCGTTCCCACTAGCGCAATGAACGAAGCCCCCTGCACGCCGCTCGCGCCCTTCGACGTCAAAATCGCCACCGCCAAAATCGTAAACTGCTGCATCAACGTCAGGTGCGTTCCCGTAGCCTGCGCCACAAACAGCGCCGCCAGCGTCATATACATGCTCGTGCCATCGGTGTTAAACGTGTAGCCTGTCGGCACAATCAGCCCAACCAGCGCTTTCGAACATCCCAATTTTTCCAGCTTGGACATCAGCGTCGGCATCGCCGGCTCCGACGAACTGATCGCCAGCACCAGCACAATCTCTTCCTTGATGTACCGCAAAAACTTGAAGATGCTGAATCCGCAAGCGCTGCAAATCAGCCCCAGCACCAGCAGCACGAACAGCAGAGAAGTCAGATAAAACACCACAATCAGTTTCAACAACGGTCCCAGCGACGACAATCCGAATTTCCCCACCGTAAACGCCATCGCCCCGAACGCCCCCAGCGGCGCCAGCTTCATCACGATATTCACGATCCCAAACACCGCGTGCGTCAGTGCCTCGAACACCTCCATGATCGGCTTGCAGCGCGCGCCCATCGCCGAAACCGCGAACCCGAACAAAATCGAAATCAGCAGCACCTGCAGGATGTCGCCTTTCGCAAAAGCGTCCACCACCGTGCTCGGAATGATGTGCAGCACAAAATCCGAAACGCTTTGCGCCTTGGCCTGCCCGGCATAATCCGTCACTGCTTTGGCATCGAGGGTGGCTGGATTGATGTTGAAGCCGGCCCCCGGTTGCACAAGATTGCCAACGCACAATCCAATAATCAAAGCGAGTGTCGAAACAACTTCAAAATAAATCAGCGCCTTCCCGCCCACCCGGCCAACCTTCTTCATGTCCTCCATGCCGGCGATCCCCGTCACCACCGTGCAGAAAATAATCAGCGTGATGATCATCGTGATCAGCCGGATGAATCCGTCCCCCAGCGGCTTCATCGCCATCGCCGTTGCCGGACGGAAATATCCCAGCACCACCGCGGCCGCCACGGCGAAAAGTACTTGCGCAGTTGGATTCAGGTAGAGAGGTTTTTTCTTACGGGTGGGCGTGGTCATAGTTGGGGCCGCGGAGACGTCGTTGATGGCAAGCTACACCCCTCTCAAAGAGCTGCTTGAACTCATCTCCTGAATTGTTTTCAGGGGGTCGGAGCTTTAGCTCCGACATTTAAGCCATGCAAAATTGTGCTTCAGCCCCTGAGGAAACTCTTCGCTTGCCCGAACCCCAACCCGGAGGTCGGTTCTTAGAATCCCCGCCCTACAACCACTTTTCCGGTTCGCGAATCGCGCCCGTCAGTTCGCCGAGAAATTCCGCGGCCCGCGCTCCATCCACCACTCGATGGTCGCTCGAAAGCGTCATCGTCATCATCGGCCGGATTCCCGGCTTTCCATCCACGGGCACTACCGCGTCCGCAATCGCGCCCACCGCCAGAATCGCGCACTGCGGCGGCGTAATGATCGCGGTAAACGCATCCACCTTGTACATCCCCAGATTGCTCAGCGTGAACGTCCCTCCGCTGATGTCCGCCGGCCGCAGCCGCCCCGCGCGCGCGCGCTCCGTCAACTCCCGCCGCAAAACCGACAGCGCCGCAATCGGCTCCTTGTTCGCCTTAGGAATCACCGCGCCCACCACCCCGTCCTTCACCGCCATCGCCACGCTGATATTGATATCAGCGTTCAGCCGAATCCCGTCTCCGGCCCAGCTTGCATTCATCCGCGGATGCTTCTCCAGCACCCGCGCAATCACCTTAATCAGCAAGTCCGTAATCGTAGGAGCCGTTCCCGCCGCGCTCCCCGCGCTCAATTTTTTCTGCGCCTCGATCAACGGTCCGCAATCCACGCTCTGTACCAGGAAAAAATGTGGCACACTCGTCCAACTCTGCGTCGTCCGCTCCGCCATCAACCGCGCCAACTGGCTAAGCGGCTCAGTCGCAGTCACTCCTGCAGCCGTCGCCGCGGCCGGCGCAGCCGACCCCTTCGCGTTTGCTGCCGCCTGCACATCCTCCGACGTAATCGTTCCATCCGGCCCCGTGCCATGAATCCCCGCAATCTCCACGCCGAGTTCTTTCGCCAACCGCCGCGCCTTCGGCGAAATCTGCGCCGCAGCGCCAGCCGCAGCCGCCGATCTCACTTGTGCCGGAGCCGCCGCGGCAGCCTGCGCCGCACTCGTCGCCCTGGCCGCAGGCGCCGCCGTCACCGCCTTCGCCGGAGGCTTCTCTCCCGGCGCCACCAGCCAAGCAATCGTCTCCCCAACCGGAATCACCGCGCCCACATCCGCCGTAATCCCCGCCAGAATCCCATCCCCAGGCGCTTCGATCTCCACCACCGCTTTGTCCGTCTCAATTTCCAGCAATGGCTCGCCCTTCGCGACGCGCTCACCCTCTTTCTTGCGCCACGCCAACAACTTTCCGTTTTCCTGCGCCATCTCCAGCGCAGGCATCACCACGCTAATCGCCATAATTTTCCTGTAAGCCGGGATTCACCGAATCAATCCGTGGCTGCCACTCCTTCTCTCTTCGCGCCTGCCACCATCTGTTTCACCTGTGAATTGGGAGCCGCCTCGTGCTCGCGCGTGGTCGAAAGCGGTCCGTCAACTGTGAAATAGTGCGCGCCCGCCACCATCAATTTTTCCGCAGGGAAGCGCGTAATCACTTCATGGCCCGT
>DATLVJ010000419.1:0-18228 GCA_035577585.1 Candidatus Limnocylindrales bacterium | reverse complement strand
CGCATCGAATTCCACTTCGCTTTCCGATTCATAGGCGTGCAGCAATGCTTCCTGGATGCTGAACTCTTCCGCGTGAGGCGTTTCCTTCTTCGACGTTTCCGTCCAGTCATATGAATAGTTCGCGATGCCCACCACGATCTTCCGCGCCGGCGCTACCTCCAGCACCTGCCGCAGGTTCTCCACGAACCAGTCCTGCGCCGCGATAGGTCCCGGCGGCGACGTCAGCCAGTGCTGGTCGTAATTCATCAGGATAATCGCGTCGGTTTCCTTGCCGAAAAATTCGTAGTCGTACGAATCGTCCCGCGCCGGCAGCGCGATCATCAGCTTCAGCCCGACGGCATGCAGCGACGGTGCAAACTGACCGATAAATTTCTGAAAATTCTCCTGGCTTGCATCCGGCACTTCCTCGAAATCCACTACGATCCCGGCCTGTTTTGCAGCCACCGCGTATTGCGTTACGTCCGAAATCAGCCGGCTGCGCGCATCGGGGTTCGCCAGCAGTTCCGCCATCTCTTTCACCCGCCACACCGTGCCGTCGTAATTGTTCAGCAGGCCCATCATCGGAAGTTCCACGGGCGGGTTCAGGGAGCGCATCCACTGGTGCAGCTTGTCCTGCTGGAGCCGGGCAATCACTTCGCCGGGCGAGGCCCTCACTGTCTGATTCCGCTCGTAGTCCACCACCGTGATCGCGCCATCCGCGGTCACCGCGTGCAGCTGTTCCGGCATCAACAAGTCGATGTCTTTGTAGTGTTTTTTCAGCGAAGCCAGGCTGTTGGGATCCCAGCTGACGAAAAATGCCGAGCGCAGCGGGTCATACGCCGCGGGAACCTGTCCGATATTCGCTACGCGCTTGTGCCGGCCTTCCCGCTGCACCACCGGCTTCAACAGTTTCTTTTTCACCGAGTGGTAGATCGGCCGTGTGTCCGGAAGCAGTGCCGCTGGCAATTCCACGCTTCCTGCGATGGTCAGGAAAAAATAGATAAGCAGCAGCGTCAGCAACCCGCAGCTGATTTCCAGGATGCGGCGCGTCCGCCGCCACCGGACTTTCTCCGAATCGTAAAAGATCGGTTTTCGTTCTTTCATGAAGCCTGGCAGCCCTCAGTCGCGGGTGGGATCGCCCCTCGGGCCAGGGTCACTCCGTTGGGTGGAACAATCTCTCCCGTATTGTAAGATGCAAAGCACGAATGAAGCGAGTTTTCTCGAACCCCATCCTTCCTCTCCTCCTCGGCGCCGCATTGCGCCTTTTTTTTGTATTCCGGTATCCCGGTGAATCCGGCGACACCGCCTTATACGAGGAACTCGCCACCAACTGGCTGAAGCGCGGCCAAATCGCCATGGACGTGGCCTGCCAGATCGTCCCCGTTCACATTCGCATGCCCGGGTATCCCGCGTTTCTTGCTGTTATCTATGCCATCACCGGGCACACCGGCCCTGCCGCGCACCGCGCTGTTCTTATTTCCCAGGTGTTCGTGGACTTATCCACGTGCCTGCTGATCGGCGCAATCACGGCCCTTCTCGCTCTTCTCCGCTCGGAAGAAGCCAATTCTCGCCGCGCGTTTCTTATCGGTCTTTGGCTGGCCGCCGTTTGCCCCTTCACCGCAAACTACGCGGCCGTGATCCTGACTGAAACCTGGACCATTTTCTTCACCGCCCTCGCGACGCTCTTTCTTGCAGCCGTCATCGCTTGCGCCACAGGCCTTTTTTCCGGCGGGCACTGGACTCTGGTCGGCCGCAATTATTGGTTGGCCGCTGCGCTTGCCGGGTTTGCGGTTGGGCTCGGCACTCTCTTCCGTCCGGAAACACCAATGCTTCTCGCAACCGCATTTATTATTCTCGCCGTCATTCTTCTCCGTCGCGGAGAATTCCGCAGATTTCTCCTGACCATCGCATTGATGGCCTTCGCCGCCGCCATTCCACTTGTTCCCTGGACCATTCGCAACGCAGTGACCCTTCACGAATTCCAACCGCTTACCCCCCAAAACGCCGCCCTCTCCGGCGAACTCGTCCCGATTGGCTTCATGAATTGGGAGCGCACCTGGCTGTACCGCGTGCGCGATTGTTATCTGGTTTCCTGGAAATTGAACGGTGAGGAAATTCACCTCAGCGACATTCCCGACTCCGCCTTCGACACCCCCGAAGAGCGCGCTCGTGTCGCCGCCATTCTCGATACCTACAATGACGACCTCACTCTCACTCCGGAAGAAGACGCCGTCTTTGCGCAACTCGCCCTCGAGCGAACGACCCGCCATCCTCTCCGCACGCACCTCTTCATTCCCTTACGGCGCGCTGTCCGCATCTGGTTTACTCCCCGCATCGAGCTGCTTCCTTTCGCCGGCAATGTCTTCCCCCTCCGAGCGATGTATCAGTCCGACCCCGTGGACCAGCGCGTCACCATCCTGCTTTTCTTTCTCAATATTTTTTACCTGGCAATCGCCCTTTGGGGCGCGGTTCGCTTGCGCCACTCTCCCGCGGCTCGCGCCGTCCTCTCCTTTTTCCTTCTCTATCTGCTCATCCGCACGGCCTTCCTCACCACCCTCGAAACTCCAGAGCCGCGCTACGTCCTGGTCTGCTTTCCCGCTCTAATTGCCCTCGCAGCCCAGCTCTTCCTTCCCCGTACCCCTCCTGCTACCTAACCATCAACACGTACTCTGTTGCTCCGGCACACTCCTGTGCGAAGATGGGGGCGACAAGCGCCCAGCCCCCGGCGCCTGCTACCCTCGGTCGTTTCCGACGTAGCCCAGTCCAGACGCTTTGGTGCTTCTCCCAGACAGGCGGCGGGAGTAAACTCCCCGCCTGGCTTTGCGGTTATTCGAATCACTTCGCGTGGGGTGCTCTATGAGCGAACAGTGGAAAAAATGGGAAGGCCAGCCCGTCGACGGCAAATTCGTCCTGGGTCCGTGCCTCGCTAGCACCGAATTTAATGCGGTCTTTCTGACTGAGCTTCCGGAACCTCCGGGCCAGAAAGCGGTGCTCAAACTGGTTGCCGCTGGCTCACCTGCTGCCGAAGCCCAACTCGGCTTCTGGAAGCGCGCCGCTCATCTCACTCATCCCAATCTGCTGACCATTTTCGATGCCGGGCGTTGCCACCTTGAGGATGTGTCTTTCATCTACGTGGTGATGGAGTATGCCGAGGAAAATCTCGGCGAGATCTTGCCGCAGCGCGCCCTTACCCCGGAAGAAGTGCGCGACGTCCTCGACCCGGCCCTCGACGTCCTCGTCTACCTTCATGGCAAGGGCCTGGTCCACGGCCACGTGAAACCCTCAAACATTCTCGCCACTCACGACCGTTTGAAACTTTCCAGCGATTCTGTATTTCCCATCGGCGAGCAGCGGCAGCTTCTACGCGGCCGCGACATTTACGACGCGCCAGAAATGCAATCCGCGCCGGTTTCTGCCAAGGAAGATGTGTGGTCGCTTGGTGTCACACTTGTCGAAGCTCTTACGCAGCATCCCCCGGTAGTTTCTTCGGAGCAATCCGCGGATCCGGTGGTTCCTCGCGAGCTTCCCGACCTCTTTCTCGTACTCGCGAAACACGCGCTTCGCCGCGACCCGCACCACCGCTGGAGCATCGCCGAAATCGCCGCGCGCCTCAACCCCGCTCCTCTTGCCGCAGCCGCGGCCGTATCTTCCTTCTCGCCGGTTTCGCCGGTTTCGCCGATGGCGCCGCCGGCCCCAATGTCGAATCTCTCGCCAATCAATGTTCCTCTTGCAAACGAACCCGCCGTGCCTTTGGCAAAAATGCCTTCTCCTTTGGAAATCCCTCCGCGCCGCGTGTCGCCTCCCTTGAAGCGGGGCAATCTCTCACTCTCTGATTATCTTGTTCCCGTGCTTCTCGGCGCTGCTGTGTTTGCCGGGTTGATCTTCGCCATTCCAAAGCTTTTCAATTTTCGCAGCCAGCCTTCTTCCACCTCCGCTTCTGTGACCAGCCAACTGTCTGCCCCGGCTAAGCCTGCTGAATCTGCAGAGCCAGCGCCCGTTGCAACTCCTGCGGCAAGAACGCCAGAGAGGATCGCCGCCAGCGAGCCACCGAACAAACCAAACCGTGCCGCCGAAAACTCTTCGCCTGCTCCGTCCCCCGCGGTTTTGCGAGCGGATCCCGCGCCCGCTCCACGCGCAAAATCAGCCGGCGAAGCTGTCGGCCGCGGCGAAGTCCTGAATGAAGTCCTGCCCAAACCGCCGCAAAAAGCGCTCAACACCATTCATGGCACGTTTCATGTGCTTGTGAAAGTTCAGGTGGACGCAGCGGGGAATGTCATCAGCTCGGAACTTGATTCGCCTGGCCCCAGTAAGTATTTTGCCGGCCTCGCCGAAAAGGCCGCGCGCCAGTGGCAATTCTCCGGCGCCGAAGCCGCCGGCCACGGCATCCCCAGCGCCTGGCTCATTCGCTTTGAATTTACGTCCGCAGGTGTCCACGCCACCGCGCAGCAATCCACGCACTAGCCCAGCACCCAAGGTCACGGAGATGCTGCTGTTTTAGAGTGCGGGTGTAACGCTCCTGCTTTTGCGGTTTCCACGAGACCACCCCAACTCGCATTCTGCGCGACGTCCAGCAATGCGCGAATGTTTCCGTATCTCCTTACTCAAATCAACTACTTCGTCTGATCCAGAAACTTCGCCGCGGTTCCGTGCGGGCCAACCCCCCAAGCCATTTCGCCGGAAAAGATAGACCCGAACGCATTCAGGTTCACTTTGCCGATGGAATCCCATCGCAATCCATCCACACTCGTCTCCGCGCCCGTCGGGCCGACCGTCAGAAATCCGCCACGGTATTTTCCTACCGCCGAGCGATACCCTCCCGGAGGTTGTGTGGCCAGTTCCCAGGTCTTGCCTCCATCCTGCGATATTGCTGCATTCTTGTACGCTCGGGCTGGATCTTGATAGTCCCCGCCGACCGCCACAATCGTCCTTTCATCGCAGTAGAGCGAAAAAATCCCTGACGAAGCATTCCCGCTCACAATCGGCGTCGCCACCACTGTCCACGTCTGGCCAAAATCAGGCGACGCAAACACGCGCGCCGATGGCCCTCCCGTTCCGAAGTGAATGTTCTTTCCATCCAGGCAAAGCGAGGAATTGCTGGCAGCAAACGCCCCCTCCTTCGGCAAGGCCGCCGGCATCTTCTCACGTGCCAGCTCAACCCAATGCTCGCCGTCCGTATTCGCCAGGACTACAAATTTCCCGTCCACCGGATCGCTCAACGCCGCGCAGTGCTTCTCTTCATCGCAGATCAGCGCATCCAGAAAGAATTCTTTCTTCACCCCCTGGTATTGGAGCTTCCAACTCTCGCCGCCGTCGGCGCTTTTGTAGATTCGCGATTGGGCGCCCTCGCCGCTGGACATTACGTACGCCGTCTTCGCGTCGAACGCCTGCACCCCGCGAAAATCCAGCGACTCCGCTCCCGGAATCCGCAGCCGCTTCCACGTCTTCCCGGAATCCGTCGAGCGCACCACGGCGCCTTGCGATCCGCTCGCCCAGATGATCGTTTTTTTTTCCGCCGACGTGTCGGACACCACGCAAACTCCGCGAAGATTCGAATCCACACCGGTTTCCCGCACCGCCCACCAGGGTCCTGCTGGTAAGAGTAATGCCAGCACAAAAAGAAAATTCCGCATGCGGCGATTCTAGCAGTTCACGGGGATTTTCAGATGGGGAGTGGATTTGCGGGGGCGGCCGTAATCGAACTTCGGCTCAATGGTTGGTGCGTGACTTCTACTTCTTGCCTTGCGTGATTGGATTTGTGGACAGCATGGTCCGCGCTTCGGGATGCTTCGGCGTCCAGTCTTCCGGCGGAAATGCCACGCGCCAGAAACTCGGCCGGGCTTCGGAAAATTCCAGCCCCACTTCCGATTTGCCGGAACGCACCGGCCCCAGGAACGCCACGTGGCACTCCTGTTCTTCCTTGGTGAGATTGTGCTGCAATTGCACTTTGCTGCCGCTGGTCACGCGCACCTGCATCATTACCAGAGCGCCATGCGCGTTAATTGCCAGTGTGGCGGTCTCTTCCTCAAATTTCTTGCCTTGCGCGTCCTTCCCGTGAATTCGGATCGGGACCTGCATCAATACGCGCTGGCTGCGGCGTTTTGGCCCTGGATGTCCTGGAGTGTTCGGCGACTGACCCATAGATCCTCTTCCCCTCGACTATACCGCGCAGTCCCCGAAAGTCGAGGGGCATGCCTCCTCCGCGTATGCAAAAAGCCTACGCCGCGATCGGGAAGTATTATTTGTTTAACTTTAAACAAGAAGGAGCTGTGTTTGCGTGTACCCCGGCAGTTGCCCTGTGGACTCAACTCTGTCGGCCAAGAGATCACCGGCCCTGGCTACTGGTCACGTCTTAGGTTCGTTGGTCAATCGCCGCGTAACTCCGCGTGTCGTGGCCCAGGTAAATCTGCCGGGGACGCGCGATTTTCTGCTCCGGATCCAGCAGCAGCTCTTCCCATTGGGCGATCCACCCGGACATCCGCGGAATCGCGAACAGCACCGGAAACATCGTTGTCGGGAATCCCATCGACTGGTAAATCAGCCCAGTGTAAAAGTCCACATTGGGATACAGCTTCCGCTTGACAAAATATTCGTCCTCAAGTGCGATCCGCTCGCACTCCAGCGCGATCTCCAGCAGCGGGTTCTTGCCCATCAGGTCAAACACTTCGTAAGCCACGCGCTTGATGATTCGTGCGCGCGGATCGTAATTCTTGTAGACGCGATGCCCGAAACCCATCAGCTTCGTTTCTCCCGCCTTCACCCGCTTGATGAACTCCGGCACCTTCTGCACCGAGCCGATTTCGTGCAGCATCCGCACCACTTCTTCGTTGGCCCCGCCGTGCAGCGGGCCGTAAAGCGCGGCAATTGCCGCCGCCGTCGCCGAATAGGGATCCACATGTGAACTGCCCACGCCCCGCACCGTGTTCGTCGAACAGTTTTGCTCGTGGTCCGCGTGCAGGATAAACAGAATGTCCAGCGCGCGTTCCAGCGTCGGGTTCGGCCGGTAACGCGTCTCCGTCGTGCGGAACAGCATGTTCAGGAAATTCCCCGGGTAGCTCAAATCGTTGTCCGGATAAACGTACGGCATTCCCAGCGTGTGGCGATACGCGAACGCCGCGATCGTGGGCATCTTTCCGATCAGCCGGTAGGTCTGCTTCCGGCGTGAACCCTCGTTGAAAATATCCTTCGCGTCGTTGTAGAAAGTCGAAAGTGCCGCGATCGTCGAAATCACCATTCCCATCGGGTGCGCGTCGTAATGGAATCCATCCAGGAATTTCTTGATGCTTTCGTGAATGAACGTGTGGTGCGTTACGTTATACTGCCAGTCCTTCAGTTGCGCTTCCGTCGGCAGTTCGCCGCGCAGAATCAAATATGCGGTTTCCAGATATGTCGATTTTTCCGCCAGCTCTTCGATCGAATAACCCCGGTAGCGCAAAATCCCTTTGTCCCCGTCAATATAAGTGATTCGGCTGACGCACGAAGCCGTGTTGTTGTATGCCGGGTCGTAGCTGATCATCCCGAAATCTTCCGGATGCACCTTGATCTGCCGCAGGTCCATCGCCTTGATGGTGTCGTGCGTGATCGGAAGCTCGTAGGTTTTGCCGGTGCGGTTGTCGGTAATCGTTACCGTCTCGCGGCGGGATGCACTGGTTTCGGAAGTTTTGGGTTGCGTCGTGGGAAGAGCCGAGTCCATACGGAGTACCTCACCGGAAGCGGCCAGCCATCCGCCGCATTGTCTATCACTTTACACCAAAGCCGGAAACCGGGGAAATGGAGCGCGAGCGGGCCGGCCGCGGAGCCGGAACGCAGGCGCGATTTAGGGGGAAGCCGCAACCGGCTGAGGGGAAAGGCAATAGGCGTAGGAAAGGGTGTTGCGGACTACCCTCTTGACAATAGTCGTTATAACAAGTATTATCAGCTTGCAAGTCAAGGAGGCATCCCATGATTCAAATTCGCAAAAGCGACACTCGCGGCCACGCCAATCACGGCTGGTTGGATTCCCGATTCAGTTTTTCTTTCGCCGAATATTTCGACCCGAAGCACGTCGAATTCCGCACCCTGCGCGTGATGAACGACGACCGCATCGCCGGCGGCGGCGGTTTCCCCACGCACCCGCACCGCGACATGGAAATCGTCACCTACGTCCTCGACGGGGAATTGGCGCATAAAGACAGCATGGGCAACGGCTCCGTCATCAAGCCGGGCGACGTGCAATATATGAGCGCGGGCACCGGCGTGGCCCACAGCGAGTTCAACGCGTCGGACAAGGCTCCCGTGCACATGTATCAGATCTGGATGTTTCCCGACAAAACGGGTTACGCGCCGACTTACGACCAGAAGCATTTCAGCGCCGCGGAGAAGCAAGGCAAACTGCGGCTGGTGGTCTCTCCGGACGGCCGCGACGGCTCCGTGAAGATCCGCCAGGGCAACGAGCTATACGCGACGGTGTTGGCTCCCGGTGAGAGCGTTAAGCACGCGCTGCAGCGGGAACGCCACGCTTATGTGCAGGTGGCGCGGGGCAGCGTAACGCTCAACGGCACGAAGCTCGCCGCCGGGGATGGCGCGGCCATCTCGCAAGAGAAAGCTCTCGAACTAACCGGCGTCGAAGACGCGGAAGTTCTGCTCTTCGATCTGGTGTAAGCGAACGAAGCAATCAGCAATCAGTTTTCAGTAAGCAGTTACTTTGGCGGGCGGGAGAAATCCCGCCCGTTTTGTTTTTCTGGATATTTTTCACGCCGTTTTCAGTGGCGTTCGGTAATTCAGCTTCGGCTCGAACTTCAAAATTTGAAATTTAAAACTTAAAACTCAAAACCGCCCGCTTCTTCGCTCAGGCCGATTTTGATTTGGAAAATGTGGGAGCGGAGGCGAGGAGGCCGAGGACGATGGCGGCCCCGAGAACGATCAGGGATGACGCGAAGGTGTCCGGCTTGGCGGTCATCAGATAGACGATGCCGAGGGCGAGCATGGCGCGGACGCGGATGAGCGTCGGCAATCCTGGGGCGCGCAACAGTGCGGTGGCGTTGGCCGGGAGCGCGGCGCTGCCTTCGGGCAGGGCGGCGCGAATGGCTTTTACGCGCGGCAGGATGAACATGAAGCCGATGCCGAGCGCGATGACGATGGCGATCATCGAAGCGGACATCCAGCCGTTCTTCATGGCGCCGGTAACCTGGGCGAGGTAGCCGCCGCTGAGGATCAGCACCAGCAGGCCGGGTCCGGAAACGGGTAGCGAAGTGCGATAGACGCGAAGCCATGCACGGACCTGATCCGTGGTGGCGGCGCCGCGCAAGAACGCAGAGACGATCCACTCCACGCCGTAGCCGATGAAGAGCATGGCGAGTCCGACGAAATGGAAGAACAGAGCGAGCGAATAGTTGGTCATAGTCTTAGCAGTCTACCGAACTACCTTCAGAAAAACCCGCACCCTTAAAGTCGAAGGGTGCGGCACCCAGTTTTTACTTTGCCGCTCAGCCTCGGGCGCGGTGGAATTCGCGCATGAAATGGGTGAGGGCTTCGACGGCGTCGAGGCCGACCGCGTTGTAAAGAGAGATGCGCATGCCGCCGACGGAGCGGTGCCCTGGCGTGCCAACGAGATTCGCGGCCGCGGCCTGCTTGCCGAATTCCTTCTCTAAATTCTCATCACCCACTTGATTAGAACTACCTCCTACGCGGAATACGACGTTCATCAACGAGCGCGAAGATTTCTCCACCGGGCAGGTGTAAAAGCCGCCGCTTGTTTCGATCGTGTCGTAGAGCAGCTTGGCTTTGGCTTCATTGCGCTTCTGGATTCCGGGAAGCCCGCCTTCGCCGGCAATCCATTCGGTGACCAGGCCCAGGATGTAAATCGCGAAGGTTGGCGGCGTGTGGTACAGCGATTTTTCCTTGATGTGGGTGCGGTATTGCAGCACGGTGGGCAGATTCTTGTCGGCGCGTTCGGCCAGATCCTTGCGCACGATCACCAGCGTGACGCCGCTGGGCCCCAGATTTTTCTGGGCGCCGGCGAAAATCAGGCCGAATTTGCCGACATCCACCGGGCGCGAAGCGATGTCCGAAGACATGTCCGCCACCAGCGGCGCTGCGGAGGCGGGCAGCGCGTGATACTGCGTGCCTTCGATCGTGTTGTTGGTGCAGATGTGGGTGTAGGAAGCGTCCGCGGAAAGTTTGATCTCGTCGGGGCGGGGCACGCGGGTGAATTTCGCGGCTTCGGTGGACGCGGCGATGGTATGCAGGACGCCCTTTTTGAGTTCTGAGATCGCCTTGGCGGTCCACGCGCCGGTGTGCAGAACGTCCACCGGCTTTCCCGGCAGCGCCAGGTTCATCGGCGCCATGGTGAATTGCATGCTGCCGCCGCCTTGCACAAAAATCACCGCATAGTCGTCGGGGATTGTCAGCAGCTTGCGCAGATTCTGTTCAGCGGCGTTGTTGATGGCTTCAAATTCGGCGGAACGGTGGGACATCTCCATCACGGACATGCCGGTGCCGCGGTAATCGAGCAGCTCTTCGCGGATACGCTCCAGCACGGGCAGCGGCAGCGCGGCGGGCCCGGCATTGAAATTGAAAGCGCGCTTTGTGGCGCGGGGGGAAGTGGTGGTCGTGCTCACGGTAGGAAAACCCTCCGGCTCATAGGATAGCAGACCCGCCTTCGCTGAGGCTTCGGCGGGCAGGTGGCGCGCCTTCGCTAAAGCTGGGGCGGTGTTCGAATAGGATGGCAATCTTGACGGGGTCGGTCCGAAGAAACTTCCCAGTTGTACATTCTAAGGTACAGATGTACTATATAAGGTGCAAGGATGGCAGAGGCTGAGCAACCTCGGAAAATCCCACTGGTCTTTTACGCTCTGCGGCCTGGCCATGAGCCCGTAAGGGAATGGCTGAAGGCGCTGCCAGAAGCCGAGCGCCACGCCATTGGCAGGGATCTGTTGCGTGCGCAATGGCGGTGGCCCGCTGGGATGCCGCTCTGCCGGCCATTAGGAAACGGTTTATGGGAGGTCCGGACGGACCTGCCGACGCGCAGGACAGCGCGCGTGCTGCTCTGCCTACACGCGGAGCACTTGGTGGCGCTGCACGGATTTATCAAGAAGACGCGAACGACGCCGGAAGATGATTTGGCATTGGCGCGTAAACGGCAGAAGGAGTTGACGCGATGAGCAAGAAGCGCAAACGCCGGAAGAGCAACATGGGTTCGAGCATTGACGATTTCCTGAAGGAAGAGAGGATCTTTGAAGAGGCGCAGGCACAGGCGATCAAGGAGGTCGTGGCGTGGCAGCTCGACGAGGCCATGAGGAAGAAAAAAATATCCAAAAATAAAATGGCCACGCTGCTGAAGACCAGCCGCACCCAGGTTGACCGGCTGCTGAATCCGAAAAGCGACATCACGCTGTCCAGCCTGCAACGTGCGGCGGCAATGGTGGGACATCGGGTACTGATCGAGCTGATTTAATAAAAGTATATATTGTATTAATTATATTCTATAGTACTGGAACAATTTTGCGCAGAATGAGTAACGTGACAAGCAGGGGGATGGGAAATGCGGTAACATCCCCTGTTTCGACCTCTCTGTTAGGCGGAGTAGAGCGTGAAAACACTACCCGAGTTCACGATGGAATTCCAGCCCCAGACAATCGAGCATCTTGGGCTCCGACTCTATTCGTCTCTGCCTCCGGTCATCGGAGAGTTGGTTTCGAACGCGTGGGATGCGGACTCGCCCGACGTGGAAATTTCGATTCCGGTCGGTCAGATCAGTTCCTCGTCTGAGGTTGCCATCGTGGACCATGGCCACGGTATGGACGCCAACACGTTGCAGCTGAGCTACCTGCAAATAGGTCGAGACCGGCGAGAGGAAGAGAAAACGGACAAGTCACCGGGCGGTCGCAAACTCACTGGCAGGAAGGGACTCGGCAAGCTTGCGGCGTTCGGCGTGGCCAACGAAATCGAACTTCGTACGGTCCGTGGCGGCCAGGCGATTTGCCTGAGGTTCGTATACGAAGACATGAAAAAGTGGCCGCGAGGCACTCCGTATAGACCGAGCCTCGTTGCCGAGCGCTCCGGCCCAACCGGCGAACTAAATGGCACCGAGGTGCGAATTCGGGGAATGAAGCGCACGGCGGCCATCAGCCTCGAATGGATTCGGAAAGAACTTGCGCGTCGCTTCAGGTTTATCGGCACAAACTTCACTGTGAAGCTGAACGGTGCGCCAATAAAAAGCCAGGATGCCCGCCAACGTAGAGACTGCAGCCTGGCTTGGAACGTCACCGAGCTTTACGGGTCGGGCGTTGTCGACGCGAGCCGTGAGTGGCACGTAAAGGGATGGATCGGATTGCTCGATCGCTCATCGCAAGTCGAGCGTGGCGTAGACGTGTACGCGAGAGAGAAAGCAGTCGAACTGGACACTATGTTTGGGCTCAAGACCACTCACGCGCAATTTGCGAGAGCCTATGTCGTCGGTGAGGTCCACGCCGAGTTCCTTGACGCAGAAGAGGACAATATCGCAACCGCCCGAAACACCGTGAACTGGGAGTCGGAAGCTGGACAAGTGCTCGCCAAATGGGGAAGCGCGGCGCTCAACGATGTCCTCGGACGATGGGTCGAGCATCGTCGGAAGGAAAAAAGCGACAAAGTCATCAAGGTGGCGGACTTTGATAGGTGGCTGAAAACTAGAAGTCCAAGGGAACAGCGGGTAGCGATGCGACTGGTTAACGTCATCGTCCAGGATGATACGATCGAACCGGAAGCCGCAGGCCCCCTGCTCGAAATCATTAAGACGAACGTCGAGTTTGCGGCGTTTCAGGAGCTCGTCGATGAAATCGAAGAGTCAGGCGCGAGCGTCCAGACGCTGCTGAGGCTGTTCGAAGAATGGCAGATCGTTGAGGCACGCGAGCGACTTCGCATCGCCGATGGCCACTTAGAGGTCACCGAGAAGCTCGCACACTTCATCGAAAAAGGTGCGCTCGAAGTTCAGCAAATGCAGCCGCTCTTCGAGCAGAACACTTGGTTGATTGATCCGACTTGGAGTGAAGCCGAGGGTCAGACCACTTATACCGAACTGCTGCGAAGGCAGTTTCCAGAGAACAAAAAGCCGGAAGAAGAGCGACGTCTTGACATTCTCGGCGTAACTGTGGGCGGCGAGCTCTCAATCGTCGAATTGAAAAGGCCAGAAAAGACCCTATCGCGAGAAGATCTTGAACAAATTGAGCGGTACGTCGATTGGGCGACGACCGAGTGGCAGGTTGCGGGCGGCACAGAAGGCCCCCGCATGGTGACCGGCAGGCTCATCGTCGGGAAGCGAAATTCTGACGCAGCATTGCACCAGAAGGAGCGACGACTAACTGCCGCCGGCATTACCGTTCTCACGTACCGAGATCTGCTCCAGCGCGCGAGAAACATCTACGGAAAAACCGAGAAGAAGCTCCAAAAGCTCGCGCCCGAGTATTCGCGCGCAGCACGAAAGTCTCGAACGAGGGGCACATCTCAGGCGAAGAAAGGTCCCACTCGCCCCCCCGAGCGGCCGGCAAAACCCAAAGGGCGTAGATGATGAAGCCAGTCGCCATAGATTTATTTGCTGGGAGCGGTGGCCTGACGAGTGGCCTACGCGCCGCTGGTTTCCGTGTGGCAGCAGCGGTGGAGATCGACGCTGTCGCTGCGCGCACCTACAAATGGAATAACCGCAAAACGAATCTCATCGAGAAGGACCTGCGAGAGGTCACCGCGTCCGAAATTCTCAAGGCGGCTGGCACAAAGAAAATCGCACTATTGGCCGGATGCGCTCCTTGTCAGGGCTTCTGCTCATTGACCGCAAAATGGAAGCGCGAGGACCCCAGAAACGAACTGCTTATCGTAATGGGGAAGCTTATAAAAGAGATCATGCCCGACGCGGTCATGATGGAAAACGTTCCGGGCCTTGCGGATCGCGGCAAGCCAATCTTCAGAAGGTTTCTCGGCATACTTCGACGGTCGGGATATCGGTTCCAGTGGCGAATCGAGCAAATGGCGGACTACGGAATTCCTCAATCGCGTCGGCGTTTAGTGCTTTTTGCCGGACGTGGCTTCAGGATTGGCTTCCCCAGCAATCTGCACTCGCGATCGCCAGAGCCTGATTCAGAACTTGCACCCTGGCGTACCGTACGTGACGCGATCGGCCACATGTCCGCCCCAATTGCGATCGACAAATCGCTCCAAAGCGGTGGCCCACAAAAGCACAACTGGCATGTCGTTCGCCGGCTCCAGCCGCAAACTAAGAAACGATTGAAGGCGGCGTTGCCTGGGCGGACTTGGTTGCACATCGACGAGGCCGTCCGGCCGGAGTGCCATCGCAGCGGATACAGCGGGTTCACGAACGTCTACGGCAGGATGTCTTGGGATCGAGCATCGCCAACCATCACAGGCGGATGTACGACCCCCTGTAAGGGCAGATTCGGTCATCCGGACAGACGTCGGTTCACAATTTCCGTCAGAGAGGCCGCTCTTCTTCAGACGTTTCCCGAGGCCTATCGTTTCACTACTGATCACATCGAGAAGGTCTGTGATCTGATTGGCAACGCAGTTCCGCCAAGATATGCGCTGTTGGCTGGCCGGAAGGTTTTAGGCGCAGTGGCCGAACACCAGCGCGAGAGGAGACCGCGCAGAACGGAATGAAGCGCTGGCCCGGTGACGCCTCCAGAGAGCAAACCACCTTCGGTGGGCTGCGGCGTAGTCAACTCATGGCAAGGGTTCCCTCCACAGGAAATAAGACAACCGAAGCGCGTCTCGCGTCGTTACTTCGTCGGCATCGTATATCCGGTTGGCGTCGGCATCTTCAAGTTCCGGGCAGACCTGATTTTGTCTGGCAAAAAGAACGTGTGGCAGTTTTCGTCGACGGGTGCTTTTGGCACGGGCACAGCTGCGGTCGCAACGTTACTCCCAAGACGAACGCAAAGGCGTGGCGTGACAAAATTAGTGGGAACAAAAATCGTGATCGCGAAACAAATCGACTTCTGCGAAAGAAGGGTTGGAGGATTGTTCGGATATGGGAGTGCTCACTCTCTTCGAACTCCACTCAGTGCCTACGCAGGATTCGGTGTGGCCTCGGAAGGCCTTCGGTGGGATAGAGAAGAGGAAGAGCGGACCCGTCCTTTCCCTCCTTCGGCGGATAGGCAAAAAGCAAAGGATAGGCCACCCGCGAAGAGAAAAGCGGAAAGAGTCGTTCATGCCGGTTGAAATCACCGGTGGGTGGGTTAGGGTGGAGAATAGGGATTGGGGGAAGAATTGTTTTGGGGTGGTTTGCGCCGGAAGCTCTGGCCCTGAAAGATAAAGAGCGGAGTGAGGCGAGGAAAAACCCGCACGGCTGGCGGGTCCCAACGAGCGAGGTGGCGTTTGCGTGTTGCCACGGTCCCTCGGCTCCGCAGCCCGACACGCCAAACTTCGGCGCGGAAGAGAAAATCGGGCTGTCCCGCTCGGGATGACGGAGAGGGGAGAGGCGGAAATGTCGGAGCTGAAGCTCCGACCCCCAAAGAAAAGACGAGGAGAGGAGCCACCGTTCATGCCGCGAAGGCGACGGGACGGCGCAGAGTGCTCGGAAGCAAGGGTAGGGCACCCGCCGGCACTTAAGAGTGAAGCGTGGATAACCCAAGACCCACACGCAACACCGGCGTATGGGGAACCCGGCGGAGTGAGCGAAGAAAAACCCGCACCCTTAAGACCGAAGGGTGCGGCACCCGGCTACTGCTTGAAGACCAACTTAGGTCCGCCGACTCGTTTCCCTTTGAGGTCGACTATCACTTCGACGCGGTCGGCGATCTTTACCAAGGGGATGCCTTTGTTCATGCCATAGTCCTTGCGGTCGAAAGCCATTGTGCCTGTAATCTCGCCTGAGCCTGACCCACGTTCCCCGGTAAGCGTAAAGGTCAGCTTCTCAGATTTGGTCACTCCGCGAATCGTGAAGTCTCCGACGTAATCAAGGGTGTTGGGGCTGGTCTGAACAATTTTTGTGGAGTGGAAGGTGATCAGCGGGTTGTGCTCGGCGTCGAAAAAATCTTTGCTTTTCAATTTTCCGTCTTTCATACCGCTTCCGGTATTCACACTGGCTGCTTGGATCTTGATGTCCAGAACGCCTGACTCCACGTCCGCAGAGGTCATGGTTGCCGTGGCGTCCCACTGATCGAAAGTGCCGTCGATCGCGACTGAAGCTTTTACGTGGAACTTGATCGAGCTGCCTTCCTTCAAAATCTTGATGATCGGAACCCCAGCGGGAGTCTGTGCTTGTGTCATGGACGGAGACAGACCGGAGGCTAAGAGGATGAGAATAGCTAGTCTCATAGGGCGAAGTCTGTGCCCATGCCGCGTGGTTGTCAATTAAGGATTCAGAAAACGAGCAGCCGGACGCGCCTAACTGCGGCGCGAAGGAAAAAAATCGGACTGTCCCGGTAAAAGGCACACAGGACACAAAAAGCGTGCTGCGCCCGGGAAGACGAAGAGGAGAAAACTCCGTACCCTTGAAAAGCCCAAGGGTGCGGCACGCCGGATAAGAGATGGAATCAGGATAAGGCGAGGGCGAATCCGGCACGGCGGCGGATGGGGTCGATGCGGTCGGCGGAGCTGCTGTCCGGCCGGTCAGGCGGTCCGCCAGGCGGGCCAGCTGGTTGATAGTCCTGTTGATTGATAAGGGTCCGAAGTGGCTAAATTCATTGTCTGAGCATGCTATGGGCAAAACGCACGGGAATTTGGCCATAGTCGCCGCCCTGGCCGTAGTGTATTTCGGCACCGCCAAGCTGGGGCTTCGGTATGCATTCGTCAACCCCAGTGCCACCGCCTTGTGGGCCCCCACGGGAATTGCATTGGCGGCCTTCCTGATTTTCGGTCCGCGCGTATGGCCGGGTGCATTCCTTGGAGCATTCGTTGCGAACCTGAGCACAGCCGGAACGGTGCTGACATCAATCGGTATTGCGACGGGGAACACCCTCGAAGGTGTAGCGGGCTGGTATCTGGTAATGCGCTTCGCTCGTGGCCAGCAAGCCTTCGAAAGGGCGCAGGATATTTTCAAGTTTGCGTTCCTGGCAGGGATAGTCACCACCGCAATCAGTGCCACGGTAGGTGTCACATGCCTATCATTGGCTGGATTCGCTGACTGGAAGGAGTATGGCTCCATCTGGCGCACGTGGTGGTTAGGGGATGGGGTGGCCGCGGTGGTTGTAACTCCCATTATTTTGCTGTGGAGAGAAAATCCCCGCCTGAACTGGACTCGTGAACAAATTCTTGAGCTTGCTATTTTGTTCATCGGTTTGTTTTTCACGGTCTGGGTTGTATTCGGGGGGCGTTTTCACGCTGAGGTAAAGAATTACCCGCTGGAATATCTCTCCATTCCATTCTTGATCTGGGCTGCGTTCCGCTTTGGCCGACGCAAGGCTGCGACCGCAACTTGCGTCCTGGCGGGCATAGCCATCTGGGGGACGCTACAAGGATTTGGCCCGTTTTCAAGGGAGACTCTAAACACATCACTTTTATTGGTGCAATCGTTCGTGGGTATCGTCGCCGTAACCAGTCTGGCTCTGGCCGCTGAAGTTTCCGAACGGAAGAGGGCAGATGAACGCGTGCAACAGTTGGTGGTTACCGACCCACTCACCGGGCTCGCCAACTATCGGCGGCTAATTGAAGCGATCGAACTGGAAATCAAACGGTACGGACGCTCCGGGCGGTCGTTTGCAATCCTGCTTTTCGATTTGGACGGATTGAAGAAGATCAATGACACGTACGGTCACCTGGTGGGCAGCCGGGCACTGTGCAGGTTAGCTGAAGTTCTGCGGGCTGATTGCAGAGAGTTGGACACGGCAGCGCGATTCGGGGGCGACGAGTTTGCGGTGGTGCTCCCGGAGACAACTTCAGCGCAGGCCCAGCAGATTGCCACAAGAATCCGCGATCGCATCGCCTCCGATGGAGAAAGTCCGCCGATCTCTGCGGCCGTCGGCAGTGCCGTATTCCCTGACGATGGGGAGTCGATTGACAAACTGCTGTCGGCAGCTGATCGAGCACTCTATGGTATGAAACGCCCTCCAGCGGCACGCAGGTGGACCGGCTGCTGAATCCGCAAAGGGACATAACGCTATCCAGCCTGCAACGGGCACCGGCGAAGGTGGGATCGTGGGTGATGACCGAGCTGGTTTAAGAAATGGAACTTGGTTCGCGGGGAGTCGACGCCCGGTCTCGACCCACGGAAGGACCTGATGAGGCACCGGCCAGACCGACCAGCGCAAAACTAACTCATCAGCTTCTCGTATTTGGAAGAGTGGT
>DATLVJ010000418.1:0-2556 GCA_035577585.1 Candidatus Limnocylindrales bacterium | reverse complement strand
AGCCGCAGCGACGAGCAGCTATTCCGAGGCGTCCAGCGCACCGCCTGACTATTGCTTCCCCAACCGGCTGGAAGAATTTGTGGTGCTTCAGGAAGTGGTTTCTTTGCATCCCGAAGACGCGAGGGCAGCGTATTACCTGGGCAATCTTCTATATGACCGGCGGAGGCACCCGGAAGCGATCGCTTTGTGGGAGCACTCCGCGCGTCGGGATCCGTCCTTCTCCACAGTCTGGCGCAACCTCGGAATCGGTTATTTCAATGTGCTCGGAGATCGGGCGTTGTCGCGCTCTGCATTCGACAAGGCAATTCAGGCGGATCCTGGAGATGCACGAATCCTCTATGAGCAAGATCAACTCTCTAAACGCCTTGGGGAGTCGCCCGAACTGCGCTTGACCAATCTCGAAAAATATCCGGAACTCGTGCGCCTCCGCGACGATCTGTCGGTCGAACTCGCCATCCTTTACAACCAGACACGACAACACGAAAGGGCGCTCCGGTTGCTTGCCTCACGCAAGTTTCAGCCCTGGGAGGGCGGAGAGGGTTTAGCTCTCGGCCAGTATGTGCGTGCGAATTTGGCTATCGGACAGCAAGCGCTCGCTGAGGGTGACTCGCTTGAAGCCCGGCGTTTGTTTGAGGCGGCCCTCCGCTGCCCGGAAAACCTGGGAGAAGCTACACACCTGCTGGCTGACCAAAGCGACGTCTATTATTTTTTGGGCTGTGCTTTCAAGGCCGAGGGCGATCACCGCTCGGCTCAACAGTGGTTTGAACAAGCCGCCAGGCACAAGGGCAACTTCGAGGAAATGAACGCGAAGTCATTTTCGGAGATGTCTTACTACCATGCGCTGGCTTTGAAGCAACTCGGTCGGGCGAGAGAGGCCGAGGAGTGGTTGCGTTCCTTGCTTGCGCATGCAGAGGCGCTAGCGGGGCAAGTGGTAAGGATCGATTATTTTGCAACGTCGCTTCCCACGATGCTGCTGTTTGAAGACGATCTGCAAAAGCGAAACACCGCGGCCGCCACTTTCTTGCGCGCGCAAGCTTGGCTGGGTCTCGGCGATAGCGCCAAGGCCCGGGAATTGCTTCACGAAGTGATGGCGCTCGACCGAAACCACTCGCGTGCGGCTGATATGCTGGCTGCTTTGGAAAACGCGCGCGCGGAATCGGGCTCGCAGAGTTCCGTCGACACCAACACTTGGCCTCGCACATGAAGGCCCCAGGGCGCTACAACACAGGTTACGTGTGGACCATTTCGGCGGTCGCGGCCTTGGGCGGTTTGCTATTCGGCTACGACTGGGTGGTCATCGGTGGCGCAAAACCCTTTTACGAGAAATTCTTTCATCTGGGGTCTGAAGAATTAATCGGATGGGCGAACAGTTGTGCGCTGATCGGATGCCTCGCCGGCTCCGTGGTTTCCGGAGCGATGGGCGACCGCTTCGGGCGCAAGAAACTGCTGGTTCTTACCGCTGTGTTGTTTGCCGTGAGCTCCGTTTTCACGGGATGGGCCGGAACGTTTTCATCGTTTGTGATCTGGCGAATCATCGGCGGAGTGGGCATCGGCATTGCTTCGAATGTTTCGCCGACCTACATCGCCGAGATCAGCCCAGCGCCGTGGCGCGGACGGATGGTAACGCTGAATCAGTTGACCATCGTTGTCGGGATTCTGGCTGCACAAATCGTGAATTGGCTGATCGCCGAGAAGGTCCCCGAAGGCGCTACCGCGGAAATGATCGGGCAGTCCTGGAACGGGCAATACGGCTGGCGCTGGATGTTCACGATTGTGGCCATTCCCGCCGTCATCTTTTTTGTCACCGCATTGTTCATACCCGAGAGCCCTCGCTGGCTGGCGAAGACCGGCAACAAAGAACAAGCCCGCCGCACACTCGCCCGAATCGGCGGAGAACAATATGGCGAAGAAACGCTGGCGGAGATCCAAAAGGCGCTTGGCAGCGAGGCCGAAGGCAAGGTTAGGTGGCGTGAATTGCTGGCGCCGGGCATTTTGAAGGTCCTGTTGATTGGAGTCGCGCTTGCCGTTCTTCAGCAGTGGAGCGGAATCAACATCATCTTCAACTATGCGGAGGAAATCTACCGCGGCGCGGGCTATGGAGTCAGCGACATTCTGTTCAATATCGTAATCACCGGAACGATCAATCTTGCGCTTACGCTGGTCGCGCTGACGCTGGTGGATCGGGTTGGGCGCCGCTCGTTGATGTTGTTTGGGTGTGCAGGAATTGCGTTGTCTCATCTGGTGCTGGGACTCACTTATCGAGCCGGAATCAAAGGTCTGCCGGCACTTGTGATCACCCTGTGCACGATTGGCTGCTACGCGCTTTCCCTCGCCCCTGTGACCTGGGTGTTGATCTCGGAAATCTTCCCGAATCGATTGCGAGGTATCGGCGTCTCGATTTCGGTGTCCGCCCTGTGGAGTGCTTCCTTCCTTTTGACGTTTACTTTTCCTGTTCTCAATCGGGTGCTCGGTAGCGCCGGGACTTTCTGGACCTACGCCGGAGTCTGCCTCGCAGGATTTTTCTTTGTATATCTCCGTGTTCCCGAAACGAAGGGC
>DATLVJ010000417.1:0-8219 GCA_035577585.1 Candidatus Limnocylindrales bacterium | reverse complement strand
CAAAACCACGCTGGTGGACACCATGCTCCGGCAGAGCGGCATTTTCCGTGCCAACCAGGAACTCGTCGAGCGCGTTATGGACTCTAACGACCTGGAACGCGAGCGCGGCATCACCATTCTAGCCAAGAACACGGCCCTCTTTTTCCACGACACCAAAATCAATATCGTCGACACCCCAGGCCACAGCGATTTCGGCGGCGAAGTCGAACGCGCTCTGCGCATGGTCGACGGCGTGGTGCTCCTCGTTGACGCCAGCGAAGGCCCGCTCCCGCAGACCCGCTACGTTCTCCAGAAGGCCCTCGCGGCCAAGCTTCCTCCCGTCGTGGTCTTGAACAAAATTGACCGCCCCGACGCGCGGCCGGAAGAAGTCCTCAACGAAATCTACGACCTCTTCATCGATCTCGACGCCACCGAGGATCAACTCGACTTTCCCATCGTCTACACCAACGCGCGCGCCGGTGTGGCCCATCGCAAGATCGGCGACGATTCGAAGGACTTGCTCCCGCTTTTCGAAGCCATCGTGAATAAAATCCCGGGGCCGACCGGCGATCCCACCGGCGTCCTGCAGCTTCAAGTTACCAACCTGGACTATTCCGAATTTCTCGGCCGACTGGCAATCTGCCGCGTCTTCAACGGCACCCTGAATCGCGGCGAAGAAGTTGGCATCAGCAAGCTCGACGGCAAGCTCACTTCGACCAAAATCACCAAACTCTACACGTTCCGCGGCCTCGAACGCGATGAAGCTGAAACCGTAGTTGCGGGCGACATCGTCGCCATCGCCGGCGTCGAAGGCATCCAGATCGGCGAGAGCATCACCTCGCTCGAAAATCCCCAGCCGCTGGAGCCGCTGACCATCGACGAACCGACGCTGGCCATGATTTTCAGCGTCAATTCCGGTCCGCTCTCCGGCCGCGAGGGAAGCTACCTGACTTCGCGGGACCTCCGGGATCGCCTTGCCAAGGAACTCCTCACCAACGTCTCCATCCGCGTGGAAGACACGGACACGCCGGAATCCTTCCGCGTGCTCGGCCGCGGCGAATTGCAGTTGGCCATCCTGATCGAAACCATGCGCCGCGAAGGCTTCGAATTGATGGTTGGCAAGCCGGAAATCGTGGTGCGCAACGAAAATGGCAAGAAACTCGAGCCTGTCGAGCGCCTGGTGATCGACATCCCGGAAAATTTCATCGGCATCATCATGGAAACCATCGGCAGCCGCCGCGGCGAAATGCTGAAAATGAGCAATCACGGCTCCGGCCGCGTGCGCCTCGACTTCAAAATTCCCTCGCGCGGCTTGATCGGCCTGCGCAGCCAGTTGCTGACGGATACGCGCGGCACCGCGCTCATTCACTCTATTTTCGAAGGGTGGATGGAATACGGCGGCGACATGGCGCTGCGCCCGACGGGAGCCCTTGTCGCGGATCGCCCCGGCCTTTCCACTGCCTACGCGCTGTGGGGATTACAGGAGCGCGGCGAACTGTTCATCGGCCCGACCATCGAAGTTTACGAAGGAATGGTGGTCGGCGAAAATTCCCGCGAGCAGGACATGGAAGTAAACGTCACCAAGGAAAAGAAGCTCACCAACATGCGCTCTTCTTCGGCCGACGAAGCCATCCGCTTGATCCCGCACCGGCAACTCAGCCTGGAGCAGGCTATCGAATTCATCGCCGACGACGAGTTCGTCGAAATCACGCCCAAGTCCATCCGCTTGCGCAAAAAAGTTTTGCAGTACAGCAAGCGTCCGCGCCGCTGGCAGGAAATCCGCGCCAGCCAGGAAGCCGCAAGCTAGAACCTTTCAAGCACGGTTAAGCGAAAAATCAGGGCAGCAGTGGCTTGCCGTCCGCGGTAGGCAGCGACAGCCCTGCCTCTTTAGCGAGCGTCGGCGCGATGTCCCGCATATCGATTAATCCTAGATTCTTGCCCGCCGGCACGTCCGGCCCCACAAGAAAAAAGGAAGCGCGCAATTCCGGCAGATCCGGCAACTGGCCATGCGTGCCGCCCGCCTTCACCGAGGAGAGGACGGGGCCTGTCAGGGCGGTGCCGGTGCGCCAAACGGGTTTCAACCCCACAAAAAACGAAGCGTTCGGATAGCCGCCCCTTCGATGCAACTCATCTCCTTCAAGCACGCGATCGATGCCGTTCGCCGGGTCGGCCGCCAACTTCGTCAAGAGAGTGCGAACCGTCGCCACAGTCAATCCATTCTTTGGATCTTTCAGCACGATTGCCGCGGATCCTCCCGTTTCCCATGGCATAGCCCGCCATTCGGAAACTTTGCCCTTGTCATCCAGTGAAAACAGCTTGGCCTTCTCAAACGCGGGAAACAGGTTCAGTTGCTGGCCGTAATTTGCGAAACCGTGGTCGGAAACAATCGCAACATACGCGCGACCGGGCGCGACTCGTTCCGCCGCATCCCACACTTTCCCGATCACCGCATCCATGCGTTCCAGCACAGCCATCGCTTTGGGACTGAAAGCTTGCGCATCGTGCTCGATGTGATCCAGCGCGATCAGATGCAGGGTCAGCAAGCCCGGCCGCTTGGTCTCCAGGATCCACACCGCATATTTCCCGCGCATTTCATCGCTCTCGGGAGAGGCCTCTATGCCGCCGCGGTATTCGCCGACCGCGGCTTTTCCCTCCGCCAGCAATCCCGGCGTGGAAACCACTCGCAGGAGTTTCGCATCTTCGGAAGTGCCCGCTCGCCAAACTTCGGGAATGTTCCAGTTAATCTTGGCGCCTACCGTAACCGGCCATTGAATGCTTGCCGTCGTTCGACCCGCCGCCGAAGCCGCATCCCACAAGGTCGGCACCCGAATGTCTTCCGCGTACCAATACCAGCCCTCGTGATTCTTCTGCAGCGGATCGAATGTCTGGTTCGCCAGGATTCCGTGCTTCGCAGGCCATACGCCTGTCATCAGCGTGGTGTGGCTCGGGTAAGTTACGGTGGGGATCACGCCGGTCACCCCGAGCGCATAGGTGCCTTCACGGAGAAATTTCCTCAGGTGGGGAATTTTCGCTCCGTGCGCATCCGCGGCCGTGACGTAGTCCGGGCGCAAGCCGTCCACGGAAATCACCACCAGCAAAGGAGCCGCCTTCTCCTGCCCCGCCACCTGGCCAGCCACGGCAAAAAGACAGAACAAGCTGAATACGCCCCAAAACCGCGCCGCTATCCTCTTTGGTTTCATCATGGTCACCTGTCGTTTCCCCTACGGCTCAATTTGTTGTAAAGTAAGTTCCACATTGTATTTTGTTCCGAGCACTTCGTGGTTTTATCGCTCGCCCTTGATATTGCAGGTTGCGTTCAATTCTCGCATCTCTCAGGACGGTGTTTGTGAACATCCCGGAAAGCAGTGCTTCTAACGGCCACAAGCCGCATCCTACCATCGTCGCTACCGCCACTGCTCTCCCGCCCTACAGGATCACCCGCGATGACGTGAAATATTACTTTGGCCGCGTTTTCGAAGTACCAGAACGCCGCGTGGAAGCCATGATGGCGATCGTAGACAACGCCCAGGTTCACAACCGCCATTCGATTTTCCCCATTGATTACACCATTGAACCGCGCCCCCTGGCCAAGACCAACAACGAATATATCGAACACGCCGTCAAGCTCGGCCGAGAAGCCGCCGAAAAATGTCTCGAGCGGGCGGGGATGCGCCCCGAGGACATCGACCTCATTATCACCGTTTCCTGCACAGGTTTCATGATTCCTTCTCTCGACGCCCACCTGATCAAGTTGATGGGCTTTCGCTCCAATGTGCGCCGTATGCCGTTCACGGAGCTCGGATGCGCCGCCGGAGCCATGGGCCTCTCCCGTGCCGCTGATTTTATCGCGTCAAATCCTGGAAGCAACGTCCTGATTATTGCGGTCGAATTGCCCTCGTTGACCTTTCAGCGCAAGGACATTACCCAGGCCAATCTGATCTCTTCGATTCTGTTCGGCGACGGTGCCGCGGCCGTGATCGTGACCGGCCAGAAACGGCCCGGCCCGCAAATTCTGGTGACGGAAACCTACACATTTCCGGATTCCCTGGGCGCGATGGGCTTCGATCTTCGCGACTCCGGCTTCCACATCATTCTCGACAAAAACGTCCCTGAAATGATCGGCGAGCGCATCAAAGAACTGGTTCACGGTTTCCTGGACCGCAACGACAAGAAGCGTGAAGACATTAAGGGATGGATACTGCATCCCGGCGGTGCCCGCCTGTTGGGCACGGTGGAAGAGAAGCTGGGCCTTTGCAAGTGCGACACGCAGCCATCTTGGGACATCCTCGGAAACGTCGGCAACCTTTCCAGTGCCACCATCCTCTTTATTCTTCAGGAGTGGCTGGAGAAACGCCCCCTGAAAGCGGGCGAGCACGCGATTGCCGCCGCCTTCGGCCCGGGCTTCAGCGCGGAATTCTTGCTACTGCAATGGAATTAACAGTTATCGCCTATCTCGTTCTGCTCGGCGTTGTCGCGCTGCTGCGCCTGTACGAACTCCGCCTCTCCCGGCAGCATCAGCAGGAAATGATAGCCCGCGGGGCTTCCAAGGTGGACGAACCGCGCTTCCGCTGGATGGTGGTCTTGCATACCGGCGTTCTGATTGGCGCCGCGGCCGAAGTCGTTTTCTTGAAGCGCCCCTTTATTCCGATCCTGGCGGCGGTCTGCTTCCCGCTCTTTCTCGCTGCGAACGCCGTGCGCTGGTGGGTGATTCGCACGCTCGGAGAGCACTGGAATGTGCAGGTGATGAACTCCACGGGCCTCGGGGTGATTACTTCGGGCCCGTTCCGGTACGTTCGCCATCCCAACTACGCGGCCGTATTCACCGAGATGCTCGTTTTGCCCCTGATTCATACCGCCTGGATAACGGCCCTTGTTGGTTCCGCCGCCCACATTTTGGTACTCTCGCAGCGACTCGTGACGGAGGAAAAGGTCCTCTTTTCGGATGCCCACTACCGTGACGCGATGTCCGGTAAGCCGCGCTTTCTTCCGGGCCTGTTCTGAGGCTGGACAACCATGCGCGATTTCAACGCTTTATTGGCGGGTGTCGCTCTGGGCGCGCTGTTTTTTTTCGCTCCCGCTTGCAGCAGCCAATCCACAAGCCAACTTGCGACTCCGGCTTTTAGTTCTGTCCCCGAACTGAAAAACGGTTACCAACTCCTTTATCAACAGAAATTCCCCGAAGCCCGCGTAGTTTTTGAAGAGTGGGCGGCGAAGAATCCAACCGAACCCTTCGGCCAGGTTTCCATTGCCGCCAGCTATTTGTTCGAAGAGTTTTATCTGCAGCGCGTGCTCACCAGTGATTACTTCCTGGATGACAAACGTTTTCTCGGCGGCATCACCGGCACGCCGAATGCCGATCGTATCAGGGCGTTCGAGGAGGCGGCCGCGAAGGCGCGAACACTGGCCGCCGTTCTCTTGAAGCACAACAAGCGCGACCCGGAAGGCCTTTACGCCATGACCTTGTCGGCAGGGATGCAATCTGACGCGGACAGCATGCTCCTGAAAAAACATTACGACGCGCTGAAGCATCTGAAGGAAGCCAACGCCAACGCAGAGATTCTTCTCGCCGATCATCCCGACGCTTACGATGTCTACGTTGCTCCCGGCATCGCCTATTACGTCATCGGTTCGCTCTCCGGCTCCGCAAGATTTATTTTGTGGTTTGGCGGCGTCCACGGCGATAAGGCCTTGGGTATGTCCAAGGTGGAAAAGACGGCCGAGAATGGCAATTACCTGAAACCTTTTGCGCGGATCCTGCTGGCCCTTTCCGCTCGCCGTGAGAAAAAGAACGACCTGGCCATCAAGAACCTCAAAGCACTCACCGAGGAATTTCCCGGCAACACGGTTTACGAAGCGGAGTATGCCAAGGCCCTGGGCCGGCCAGTCCCCGCCACGATAGGCCCTGCACAGTAAACTCACTCCTAAATTTACCCCGCATTCGATCCACTCTCACGGGTAGGAATACCACATCGTCCTGACACGCGCCCTGCCCAGAAACAGTTCGCTGTAGCCGCAACAATAGCTACTACGCTGGGGCTTTTCCACACGTCGCAACGCCCAGGTTGCGCGTTACCACCCATTGCCTTCTGATGGCCGCATCTTCATCCGCGTATCTCTATTGTTTTCATTTATGTGCAGAAGTCGGGCTTTGGTAGTCCACCTGCCTTTTACAGTTTCAGGCGGACTATCTCTCAACCGCACATATTCTCGGTCGGAAAGTGGCGAGACCTCATGCAAACCAGGGAAGCCTATTTGGAACGTGTAACGACGGAGGTGGACCAGCTGGCATCACGCGTGGCCGTGATGAAGGGGCTGTTCGCCAGGCAAAAGGTCAGCGTCAAACTCGATCATTACTGGGAACTTGAATTCGTTCGCACTCGCTTTACGGAATTCAAACGGCGCATCGAAGACCTTGAGGATGCCGACGAACCGGAACTCCCGCGACTCCAGGAAAACGTGGACGCGTCGTGGAATGAATTGATGCAGGCTGTAGACAAATTGATGACCGCGATTCCCTAGCTGCCAAGGCGGAACCTTGGAAGCTATCGCTTCGGCTCGACACCCGGCGGCCAGGCAGCATCCGGCCAGGTGGGAATTTGCGGCCAAGAATATTTCCAGCCGCAGGATAGGCGGGAAGGGACCAGGTCCCCTTCCCGCCTTTATCTTTTGTTGAAAAATCCCTCCCGGACTTGGCGCTGTTACAATGCAGATTCTGTTGCGAAAGGTGGTGTGCCATGTTTCAACCCGGCCTTCTGAAGGATCGCGCCATTTTCCTCACGGGCGGCGGCAGCGGGCTAGGTCGTTCCATGGCCATTCACTTCGCGAAGTTAGGCGCGCGCCTTTTCATAGTAGGGCGCCGCGAAGATCCGCTGAAATCGACGTGCGATGAAATTCACCAGGACGGCGGAGCGGCGGCGTTCGCCACATGCGATGTGCGCGATTACGAAGCCGTCGAAGCCGCATTTTCCGCCGCGGAGGCGCAGTTCGGTGAGGTGGACACCCTGGTCAACAATGCCGCGGGGAATTTTATGGCGCGGACAGAGAAACTTTCCGCGAACGCGTTCAATGCGGTTGTGGGTATCGTCCTGAACGGCACATTTCACTGCACGGAAGCGTTCGCAAAGCGCCGCATCGAAAAGAAACTTGGCGGGAACATTCTGAACATCACCACCACATACGCCGCCGCAAATTCCGGCAGCGGTTACGTGGTTCCCTCCGCTTGCGCCAAAGCGGGCGTGCTCGCCCTAACCACGTCGCTCGCGGTCGAGTGGGCGAAATATCACATTCGCGTAAATGCGATTGCCCCCGGCCCGTTTCCCACGGAAGGCGCGTGGTCCCGCCTGATTCCTTCAAAACAGTTCGAAGAGCACGCCATCAGCAAACATCCGATGAAGCGGTTCGGCAAGCATGAAGAGCTCACCAACCTCGCCGCATTCCTGTTGAGCGATATGGCCGAATACATCAATGGAGAGTGCGTGGTGATCGATGGCGCTCAGTGGCTGCGCGGCGCGGGGGAATTCAACGACCTGGGCATGCTTCCCGATGCCGTCTGGGACCAACTGGAATCCGCGCGCCCGAAGAAATAATCACTGCGGCAGGCCATGCGACCGGAGTTGCACGCGAAGTTTGATATCGCCTGCGGACGCTCCGTCTGCAATCGCGTGTATCACGATTTCCTGCGGGCCATTCGCTTTCAGTTCACTCGCCGTCAGTTTGGGCGTTTCTACTTCCACTCGCACTTCGCTGCTTGCTTCCGCGGGTAATGCGATTTCGCCCTCGCCGCTCGTGACTTTCCAACTCTTCGGCGCCTCCACCTTGAGCTGCAGTTTCAGCGGCTTATTGCTTGCATGCGCGATCGTCAGCGGAACATAAACCTGGGCACCGGCCATCACCGCGATTTCCGGTGGGTCCGCAACACGCAAAGAGCTGAGGCAATGCGCTTCACGGAAGGATTGATAGTAGCCCCAGGGTCCGCCAAGCTTTACAGTCGTCCCAGCCGACGGGCGTTGTACTTTTGTTGAAAGCTCCTGGCAGCGGTGTGGTTCGCCTTCCAGATTTGCAAAGACGTCGTCTGTCGCCTTGCTTGAGTAATACGCCTTTCCGAAAATCAGGGTCTCCGGCTCTGTCCACCACGCTGCGTCCGGGTCGCTCATCATTTTTTCCGCTTCGGCATCGCTCATTTTCTGAATTCGCTCGATGTCCGCCGGGTATTGCGTCAGATGAGTGGTCGCGGCGTCCAG
>DATLVJ010000416.1:0-2087 GCA_035577585.1 Candidatus Limnocylindrales bacterium | reverse complement strand
CAGTCTAGTGTCTCGGCCCATGCAACTTCCGTCTTCAAGTCCACGACTACACGCCTGCCTTTAGCTCTCATTGGCGCGAGCTTCTGTTTCAGATCAGTGTCCATAGCGTCCGACTCAAAGCTAACGATGAAGAGCACCGATGAGCGGCACTCTACGGTGCCTGATTGTCAAATTGATGTTCGTGCCGCTCATTCGGTGCCTCAGTTTGTTAGGCGTGTTTTTCATTGTGGCCTGGGATTCAGGAGAATGTCTGCAAAGTGCACACCCTCGCTAGCAGCCTGTTGAACAATCCAGTATTCCTCGAATCGTTGTCGCTTTTTCAATCCGCTGCTCCGCCATCATTTGAAAAATCTGGTGAGTTGCAAACGAGATCCGGATGTGAGCCGAAGTATAACGGTGAACTATTCGGGCTAGGACCACCAAAAGGTAAGTGAATTGGAGAAAAAGAAGCCGTCCGCAGGCCACGAGTTGCTTTGGCGTGCCAATTCCGAAGAGCTTCCGCATGAGTTGCGAGAGATTATAAAAGGCGGCGGCCAGTTTGAAGCGCTTGTTGAGGTTTTCCCATCCCCGTAAGGTCGTTCGCCTCATTCCGCCGCAGTCCAGAATGTGGGCGAAGCTCCTTTCGATATGCATGCCGCGCCGACGTAACAGGTCTTTGCCCGATTTGCTTTTGACGCTGCGTCGCGCCGCTTGGACCGCCTTCTTTTGATCGGTCTCCAGTTTGTCTAACCGGCGATTGTCAATCGGGTCGGCGACGACCGTTCGGATATCCTCCTGCTGGAGCGCTTGCAGTTCATTCACCGCATAATAGCCCTTGTCAGATGTGACGGTGTTGACCGTGAGGGTGTCCAGTTTCTCTCCCGTGGCTTGATTCATATTCTGCTGCGCTTCCAGAACGCGCGTGGCCATTTCCTTGTGATCAGCCTGATCTCCAGCATGCACTTGCGCTTGCACGATCGCGCCGGTGTCCAGGTCCACCACCGCCTCGGGCTTGTAAATCATGTCCGTCGCGCCGTCCTTGGTCCGGCCAATCTTGGCGTCAGGATCGTTCGGGTTGACCCATTCCTGGTTGCTGCCTTTGCCCGGCCGGTGGCGGTCAAATTTGCGCACCGCTGCCGCGTCATCCGGATCAATTCCGCTCTCTGCCGCCAGGCGTTTCACATAATCCCAGTATTGCTCCTCGGTATTGCGATGCACCAAAGCCCGCAACGACGCATTGGCCTCGATGACCGAGGAATCTATCCCCAGATTTTTACCACGTAACAGCCCATGCTCGCGCAAGGCTTGCAGGGTCAGGTTGAATATCCGCCCATAGACATCCAAGCCCAGCCGCTGACGAATCACCGTGAAGCTGGAATGCTCGGGAGTCTTCTCATTCAGTTCGTATTTAAGAAAGGCCCGGATCGACATCGAATCGGCGCAGCGGGCCGCAATGGCGCGTTCGCTCGGTAGGTCTTCGAAAAAACCAACCATAATCATCTTGAGGTAAACCACCGGATCAATGCCCGGCCGGCCCACGCCGCTCCTATCATAGGCCGACGCGCACAACGCGCGAACCTTGGCGGCAAACCCAAAGCTTTCCAAGGTTTCTTCCAGCTTGGCGTAGAACCCGGTCTGGGCGGAAGTAACCACTTGATCAGCGGCAATCCAAAACTCGGGCTGCACTGCCTTTTGCTTCTCGGAGAACATGGTGATCAGACAGCTCTACCAACCATCTATTCAAATAATCCAAGGTGATATTTCAACGGGCTGCTAGGGGACTTGGAGAAACTGCGCACTGATAACGCGCAACTCCGATCGACTTTGCCGGGGGTCACGTTAATTAAAGACATGGCCAAAGCAAAGGTCGCCGCGCAGGCCGAGACTTGCATGAATCATTTGAGGCAGATCTATATGGCCGGTCTGGTTTGGGCCCAGGAGAATGGTGACCACTACCCGCAGGACTTTTTGTCCACGAGCGACGGGCTGTCCACTCCAATTATCCTGACCTGCCCGTCCGACAAGGCTCGTGCCACGCCCCATACCTGGGACGAAGTGGCGGCCGGGAATGTCAGCTACCAGTTAGTTTCGCCCGGCACCGCTCCCAG
>DATLVJ010000415.1:0-9539 GCA_035577585.1 Candidatus Limnocylindrales bacterium | reverse complement strand
GCGTCGCCAATCTTTGAAATCATCCACTATTAGAATGCGAATTGATGACACTAGGTGCAGCTCCATTTCCGTTCGTCAATAAGACCACGCCGGGTGCAAATTAGTTGTCTGAACCTCAAGTTGCTGAGCCCATCCAAAAGGATCCACGCGCGTCCTCGTGTCACGGCCCCTGTCCGACCAGCCAACTACTATCTCATTTCATCGTTTCTAGCAAAGCGGTTACGGTCCAGTGCCTGATAAACGCGCTTACGGAAAGCCGACAATTCGACCAAGTACTCTTGATATCGCTTCCGGATTGCTACATCCGCACGGCAACCGAATGCTTCAATATTTCTTGAAATCCTCACTCCCAAGCAAAAACACCGAAGTTGTACCTGTTGTACTTAAAATGAAGTAGAACTCGCAGTCGAGAAGGCCGTGTAACGCACTGAATCGAAAAAACAAACAATGGTTGAGGCAAATGGATTTCAACAATCGACATCTTAGCCCTGCACTAGGCGCTCAATGCGCTTTCCCGTTTTGTAAGTTGCTGATTTTAAAAGATTGGTCGGGGCGAAAGGATTTGAACCTTCGACCTCCTGGTCCCGAACCAGGCGCGCTAGCCAGGCTGCGCTACGCCCCGACAGTGAAACACAACGCGGGCAGGAAACTGCCCGCCGAGACCTTCAGAATAGCACAGGAAATGAGGCCCCACCAGCAAACGTATCCCGCCCTCTCCACGGAGTTTCTCGCCCTGAAACACGCCTGAACAGCAAGCCGCACCGAAAAAAACCGCCAGAGAGTCTGCCCCCTCCGGCGGTTCTGGTCCAAGCGGGCGGAAGACTTAGAAGGAATAGCGCAACGCAAACTCCATCACGCGCGGCTTGGTCAGCGTTCCCGAGTACAACCCGACGGAACTTGGATTCGTAAGCGCGCCGTTAAAGGTTATGGTTGCGGGGTCAAAGCGCACGGAATTGGTCAAGTTGTACGCATAGGCGCTGAAGCGAATCGCCTGGCGTTCCGTGACGCTGAACGTCTTGTTGATGCCGGCGTCAATCCCGAAAAATCCCTGCCCGCGGAAAATATTGCGCGGACCGGATTCGCCAGGATACGGAAGGCGCATCACGCTGTTCCAGTAATTGGAAGTTCCGTTCGGATCGTTAGCCGCGGCTCCGATATCAAAGGCAAACGGTTGGCCGCCCACGTAGGTAAGTTTCTGATTGACCGAGCCGGTCAAAACCGCATTTCCGGATAGCTGGAAGTTGGTGTTCCAGGTTCCTCCCGCCGGTATGGTGAAGGGAAAGCCGCTCGTCCAGCGGTAGATTCCCGCGATTTGCCACCCGCCCAGCACTGTGTTGGCAGCGCGGTTCCAGTCGTGGCCAAAGTGTTTGCCGCGGCCGAAAGGCAGATCGTAGACCCAGTTGGAGTTGATCTGGTGGCGGGTATCGAAGTCCGAAACTCCGCGCAGCTGGTTCGGGCTCCATGTGTTGATGATCGCGCTCAAACCGCCAAAGGCCGGCACTCGTTCGGAGTCGGAGCCGACGTCCAGCGATTTGGAGAGCACGTAGTTGAAGTCGAATTGCAGTCCGTGCATGTTCCGGCTGCGCACCATGAACTGTCCCGCGTTGTAGCTGCTGTTGCCGATGGAAGACCAGGCATAGAGTGCCGAAAACTCCTTGTTGTAATACGCGTAGGGAGTATCGACACCGTTGATGTTGGCGCAGGCCGGAAAACAGAAGGAATCAAAGACGTTCACGAAATTGGAAGCGCCGAAAGTGCCCGCGCCCCAATTGCAGTAAAACATCTCATACATCGATTGAGTCGCGCTTGGGTTGGCGAGAGCTCCGTTCCCCGGCGCTCCGGGCTGATTCAACGAGAGATCGCCGTTGCCGCAGTAGGACCCGTTCACTCCCGCGGCGCCGGGAAAGAGATTTTGAAAATACGGGATATTCTGCACCTGCGACACCGGCGTTTTGGCTTGAGCCAGTTTGGCCAATTGGGTCGCGGCAGCAAAGTAATCGGTGTGAGACTGGGGGTCAACCAAATCAAGCGGCATGGCCAAGTCTCGCTGCTGCAACAGACGGTGGGCGAACCGTCCGACGTAAGCAGCCTCAAACGTCAGGCCACCCGGGAGTTCCCTGCTGATCGAAAAATCGAATGTCTCCGAATACGGAGTTCGCAGCTTGGGGTCGAAGCCAAAGGTAATCTGCTGCAGCGGATTACCTTCCGTGCTCACAGGCGGAACGTAGGGAAAAGGTCCCGATGGCGCCGGCGCAAGCGCAAGCAGAGAATCTGGAATATTGTTTATTCCGCTGAAACGGGCGCCGCCGTCAAGCGTCTGCACGGAAGCTGCGTTGCTGATCACGGTGTTCAAGCCAAAAGAGCCATTTTGGTCAAAAGTATCAACCAGGGTGGTCCCGAAATGATCGTAGACAATGCCAAACCCGCCGCGAATCGAAGTTTTGCCGCTTCCTCCGAAGAGCGCGCCCAACAAACCATCCTTGAAATTCGGGGCGTAAGCAAAGGCTAGGCGCGGGCCGAAGTTTTTGTAGTCCCAGGGCCAGTACGGCTTCTTCCCATTGGCCTGCCCGCTTGGGCTGTAGGTGATGATTTCATCTGTCGTTTGGCCGAGCGCCATCGCGGCGGCCCGGTTGCCCACGAATTGATTCAAATCCTGGTTCGGCGAAACCTGGTTTCCATCCGTTTCATAAACTGGCTGTAGCAGGGAATAACGCAACCCCGCGGTGATCGTCAGCGTTGGGCGGATGTGCCATGTGTCCTGGACGTAAAAATCCGATTCCCAGGAACGGAAGTTCTTGGGGACCAGGGTACCTTCCGGAATGTCGACGCCTTTGGCGGTGCGATTGTACTGTCCGTCCACCTGGGCGATGACGCCGATGATGTTCCCAATCGCGTTGTCATAGGGCGCGGAGTTGTTGGGATCCACTTTTTTCAAGCCGAAATTGACCGGGTTCAGGCTGCCATTGCTGGAGGCCGGAGTGTTCAGATAGCTGGGGTTTGTATTCGCAAAATTGATATTGGACAGATCGGTCGCCCTGGTGTTGGTGATGCGCCGGATATTTACGCCGAATTGCAGCGTGTGCTTGCCTCTTGTCCAGGCCACATCATCGAGCCAGTTGTACACCGGAATATGGAATTTGCGCGTGAAGGAGGTCGTCGGAGATAGCGAACCAACGCTCGGATGCAGATCGTCAAAGGTACGGAAGGTGACGATGGGCAGTTTTTCAATTCCGTTATTGTCCTGGCTCTGACGCGTAAGCCCAAACCGGAAATTGTTCACTAAGGTGCTGGAGAACGCTGCAGTATAGCCGGCAGCGATGGCGCGACTGGTGTCCCGGATCACGTTATTCGGAGGCATGCCGGGAAACTGTGGGACGTCTTCGGTCTTATCCGTCTGGTAGTTGCCTCGGAGAAAAAGGCGATGCGTGCCCGCGCGGTTCAGGTTGTAATCCACCTTGGCGATTGAAGTGTTAAGCCGCCTTGGATTGGGCGCGGAGAAGCTGAAACAGCTCACGTTGAATCCATCGGCATTTCCGCAAGCCGAAGAATTGGCCGCCGGATATTGTTGGAACACGCCGGTGCCTTGCGCGTTGGCTACGAGTGGGTTTACACCCGGCCCGAGCGGACACGTATTTGCCGGGTGTGTTGCGGGATCCACTGTGCTGCACACATTATCCATCGCAGCGATTTGTGACGGACCCACACCGCTCGTGCCCGGATCAAACGAGTAGACTTTGCCGCTGAACCCGGCAACCGGAGGAAGTCCGTTCGTTCCGCCCGGACATACAACGTCGGCGGCAATTTTCACCGTACCATCAGGATTAAACACCGGAGAGCACGGATAGAGCACCACGCCATCCTGAAGATTCGCGCTCGGTACGTTCCTCTGAACTTGCTGGTTTTCCGCAAGGCGTTGTCCTTCGTAAGTGCCAAAGAAAAATAACCGGTCCTTCTTGATCGGCCCGGCCAGAGAACCACCGAACGTATTGCGGATCACTTTCCCGGGCACATTCGGCAAGCCGCTGCTCAGCTCTGCCTGCTTGTTGAACCAGTCGTTCGCCGCCGTAACCGTGGGCCGATTTTGTTCATAGGCTGTCCCATGAAAAGTGTTCGTCCCGCTCTTTGTCACCAGCGTCACCTGCCCGCCCGAAGAACGCCCCTGATCCGCATTGTCGCCGATGGTGGTGACGCGAAACTCTTCAATCGAATCCAGCGTCGAGCGAACCGCGCCCTGAAACGCCGTCCCGCGCGACTGTTGGTTGTTGTCCACGCCGTCCAGCGTAATGTTCGCCTGGTCGGAGCGCCCGCCGTTCAGTGCGCCATTCCGAGTGTCGATATTGTCGTCGACATTTGTGCCCACAAACGTAACGCCCGGCTGCAAGCTCAAAACGCCGGCGGCATCGCGGCCCTCAAACGGCAGCGCCAGAATCTGCCGGGAGTCGAACGTGTTGCCGATCGTTGCGTCCTGCGTGTTGACGGTTTGCGACGCGGCCTGCACCTCCACGGTCGTCGTCCCGCTCGCCAGTTGGAGCTTCACGTCGCTCGTTGCCGGCGTCGAAACCAGCAGCTCCAGCCCGGTTTGTTTGAATACCGCGAAGCCTGTGGCAGTGACTGTCAGAACGTACGTCGCCGGTCGCACCGCCTGAAACTGGTAGAACCCGTTCTTGTCCGTCTGCGTGCTGAGATTCACGGCGATTTCCGCGCTGGTCAGCGTGACCATGGCGTCGGGGACAATCGCGCCCGCTGGATCGCTGACAGTTCCGCGAACCGAAGTGGTGCTGGACTGCGCAAACGTGAGTGTTACGGATGAGAGCAGCAGGATGAGGACAGCGATGCAACGCTCGAGAAGATTCCGAGTCATGGTAGAACCCCTTTCGTGCACCGGAAAGAATTAAGGCACCGAAATGAGTGTCCACCACGGACCGTTTGCCAATTCCCTCACTCTCTCGGGAGAGGAGACATCGGCAAACCTGTTCAACCAACTACACGAGTCGGAACCGGACTAATGGATGCTTTGACGCGGGCGCAAAAAAAAGGTTAGAGGCCAATTTGGCCAAAATTAATTAAGGAGGCGGGGTCAGCCGGCACTAAGTTAGGCCTTGCCGAGATGGATCAGCCGCGCCTGCGTAATTGCCGCATGCTGGCGCACCGGCTCCAAAATCGATTCGGAAACGTCGCCATCCACGCGAATTAGCGAGACCGCTTCGGCTCCCGGAGTGGAATCACGCCGGCCCAGCGCAAACGTAGCGATGTTCACGCCATGCTTTCCCAGCGTGCTGCCTACGTGGCCGATCACGCCGGGCTGGTCCTGGTTGCGCAGGAACAGCACCGTGCCATTCAGCTGCGCTTCCAGCGGGATCCCATCAATCTGAATCACCCGTGGCGTTCCATCGTGCAGCACCGTGCCCTCCGCGGTGAATCCCACCGAGCCGGATTTATCCGGCAGCGCGGAAACTTCCAGCGTGTGCGGGAACCCGTGTTCGCGGCGCCGGGTTTCCTCTTCCACGGTGAGCCCGCGCGCGGCAGCTACGGCAGGCGCGTTAACGACGTTCACCTTTTCATCCAGGATCGCGTTCAGCATCCCCGCCAGCACGGCGCTGCGCAGCAAATGCGTGCCAACCTCCGCCACTTCTCCCGCGTAACGAATCCGAATCCGCGCGGGCCGCGTCGCCGCCGCTTGCGAAACCAGCGACCCGAGCCGCTCCGCCAGCGCCAGATACGGGCGCACACGCCGATACTGTTCCGGCGAAAGCGCCGGCAGATTCACGGCGTTTCGAATCACCCCTTCCACCAAATAATCCCGCACCTGCACGGCCACTTGCGTGCCCAGCTCTTCCTGCGCTTCCGCCGTCGAACCCGCAACATGCGGCGTCGTCACCACGTTCGGTAAGCCGATCAGCGGGCAATTCTTCGGCGGTTCTTCCGCGAACACGTCCAGCGCCGCGCCCGCAACATGCCCGCTCTTGATCGCCGCCGCCAGATCCGCTTCGTTGATCAATTCGCCTCGCGCCGCGTTTACGATGCGCACGCCTTTCTTCATCTTGGCGATCGTGGCCGCATTGATCATGTCCTTCGTCTGCGGACTAACCGCGGTGTGCAACGAAATGAAGTCGCTCTCGGCGTACAACTTCTCCAGCGGCACAAGTTCCACGGAGAATTCCCGCGCCGCCGCTTCGCTGATGAAGGGATCGTAGCCGATAACGCGCATCTCAAATCCATCCGCTCGCGTCGCCACTTCGCTGCCGATTCTGCCCAGCCCAATCAGGCCCAACGTCTTGCCGCGCACTTCCGCGCCCGACGAGGATTTCTCCCACTTCCCTTCGCGCATCGCCGCATCGAACTTCGGCAACTGCCGCGCCAGCGCCAGCAGCAGCGCAAACGTGTGTTCCGCCACGCTCACCGAACTTCCGCCCGGCGTGCTCATCACCAGGATGCCTCGATGCGTGGCTTCGTCGAGATCGATATTGTCCACGCCGACGCCCGCTCGGCCCACTACGCGCAGCCGCGGCGCATGATCCAGCAGCGCGGCGGTAACTTTCGTAGCGCTTCGCACGATCAGCGCTTCCGCATCGGCCAGCTCCGCGTTCAGATTATCCTTGGTGGTACAAACGATGTTCCAGCCGGTTTGCTTCAGCAGTTCAATCCCGCGGTCGCTGATCTTATCCGCAACAATGACCTTCATGATTCCTCTATTCGGGGTAAAAGCCGCGGCGAGCGCGCGGCGGTCTCTTCCCTTGGGGTCAATACAATGGTGGCAAAACAATGCTCTCGAAACATTCTAAGTTAAGGTGCCGCTGGGAGCGTGTCAAATCGTCCCGCGTTAGAATTGGAAGAGAGAGAATCGGCTTCTGCTATAGTTCATAAATAAGGGAGCGAAAATGAGCCTTTCCGATCAACTGAAAAAAGATATCGTCGCCGCCATGAAGGGCAAGGAAGAGATGCGCCTCAGCGTCCTGCGCATGGCCAAGGCAGCGCTGCAATTGAAAGAAGTGGAAAAAATGCGCCCGCTCGACGAAACCGAATCCATCCAGCTTCTCCAGACGCTGGTAAAGCAGCGCAAGGAGTCCATCGACCAGTTCGCCAAAGGCGGCCGCCAGGACCTGGTGGAAAAGGAAAACGCCGAGCTGAAATTTCTCGAAGCCTATCTCCCCGCCGGCGCCAGCGAGGTCGAGATGGACGCCGCCATCGCCAAAGCCATCGCCGACACCGGCGCCACCTCCATGAAACAGATGGGCGGCGTGGTGAAGGCCGCCAAAGAAGCCCTGACCGGCAAATCCGTAGACGGCAAAGCCCTAAGCGACCGCGTCCGCGACCGCCTCTCCAAATTAGGCTGACGCCCGTGCGATGGACATTTGCACGGCGACCGGCCTAAAGGCCAGCCACTACATTCCGGATCTCCATGCCACTCCCCGACCAAATCCCCGTCCGCTACACCGAAGAAGACGCCGGCTTCGTCAGCGTCCGCCCCGTCATCAAACAAACCTTCCAACTCCACGAACTCGTGGACATGGTCGTCAGCGTCGCCGGCAAAGACGCCGCCCGCGTCCAACAAATCTTCCGCGCCGGCACCGTCATCTACAATGGCTACCGCTACTGGTGGGACGCCCTCCCCGCCGACCGCGAAGAAATCGACCGCCTACTGGTTCCCTTCCCAGACGACGATCCCTCGCGTCCCTTCGACACCGCGCAAGCCACCGCCGTCCTCCTCGAAATCGGCGGCGGCGCCCAGCGCAGCATAGTCGAGATTTCAAGACAAGATGCGGTAGCAAAGAAATTTTTGGGGAAACACTCCCCCTGGGAAGTCCTCACGAACTTCGTCTCCGGCAAATCCCCCCGCTACGATAAATACGCCCACGCCCGCCGCGCCGACCTCTTCCGCCTTTCTCTCCCCTTCGACCAAGCCCAGCAACTCCTCGCCGCACTTCTCGCCGCCGCTCCCCGCAAGCTGAAGCATCGTTGGAGCACCCTCCGCCCCCCCGCGGCGCTGACTTTCGTGTGCCCACGGAAGTGACTGGTGACTCGCCTCCATGTAGGGGCACGATAAATCTTGCCCTCTTATGTTTCGTAGAGGCCGCCTTCTGAGGCGGGCGGGGGTTTTCTGGTCCGGTCTTGTGATGCGGAATTGGGCGTCTAATTTCCGGCGCACCCGGCTACCTTACTAAATGAGGTGCCGCAAGGCTGACAAACTCGCGTGAGCTTACGACTTTTGTATTCTTCCAGAATTTCGGGAAGTGTTTTTGGTTGCCAGTCACCAGGTAGTCGGCGCGCGCAGCGTCCGCGCACTCCAGGAACATGTTGTCCGCGGGATCCGTTGTGACTTCAAGCCGCCGGTCGGGAGACACGGTATGACCGTGGTTCTTGATGAGCTGCAGGAATTGCAGCCGAAGACCCTTTCGAATCCGGAGCTCGGGACGCGCCAGCACCTCGGCGTATTCCAGAAGGATCGGGCGAGAGACGTACAGGCGGGCGGGCTTGGAAATGGCGATCAGGAAAACAGTGCGTTGCAGCCCGGCAGACTTGATTGCCGCGGAAACCAGAACATTTGTATCGAGCACCACACGGAGGGGAAGCATTATTTCTTGGGCTTGCGGGAGCGGGCCTTCCTGATAATTTTGTCAATCTCGCGGGAATTCAAGGCGCTGGTGCGGTTTCGCATGGATTCTTCGCCGAGGAGCCTTAAGACCTCGGGCTCTGGAGCGGCTAGTTTGACGTAATCGCGAATACTGAGAATCACAGCTCGGGGGATGCCGCGCTTTTCGATAACCAGCGACCCTCTCTCGTCATCAATTCGGCGCAATAATTTTCCGAAATTAGCGCGGGCGCGCAGAGCGGATACCACAATCGCGCCGCTTTTGCCTGCTCTTGAAGGAGTGGCCATGAACTCTCCATTTCAACTAAATGAACTGTACAGTTCATTTTAGGCGAAGTCAAGGGAACGGCAGGTTTAGGGAGCTGCCTCGACTGCCCGAGCAAAAGTTGTTAGTAATTGGGAGTTTAGTTTCCGGGGCACCCGGAAAAATATTAAGGTTCAGAGGAGATAGCGCCGGGTGCCCCATCCTTGCGCTTTTGGTTTATGCAAGGGTGGGTCTTGGGGTTCTGTTTATTTCCGTTTCCCGCTTGCTGGCGGGTGGCCCTGCCACCCAACGGCAAGGAAACCGTCCCATCTTTCCCCAGATTCCATCATGCCGTGATTGATTCGAGCCTTCGCATCTTGCGACGAAGGCTCGGCCTGCCAAATCGTTAGCTCGTTTGTCACGGCTTAACATTAGCCTTCGCACCCCGTTCGATTGCCAATAGCAAGTCAGCGGATGGGAATCTTTCCTTCATGGCATTAATAAGGCTATCGGGATCTTTGGCTTTTTTAAGTTCTTCTTCAAAAACTAATAAATAATTTTCCGTAAAATCCACGGCCGTACTCGCGTCAAGGGGAGCTCCAACCTTGCTATGTCCAGGAATGGCAACAGAAGGTTTTAATTCTCTGATTTTTTGTAATGAGTTCAACCATTTCCCTCTAGCCTTACTGTCTGTTTCGGCGGTGT